>CACYBJ010000178.1 GCA_902772565.1 uncultured Lachnospiraceae bacterium
CATGCGAGAGGTGAAAGCTCGCCAAGGTCGTCTACCCAGTAGATTTTCTTTAATGTATCGGTAAGAGGAAGGCCTACTGCCGCACCTGCAGGTGATACATGCTTGAATGATGTTGCTGCAGGAAGGCCTGTTGCCTTCTTGAGTTCGCTTACAAGCTGCCAGCCGTTGAAAGCATCAAGGAAGTTGATGTATCCCGGCTTGCCGTTTAATACTTCAATTGGAAGTTCGCCGTTCTCCATGTATATTCTGGAAGGCTTCTGATTAGGGTTGCATCCGTACTTTAATTCAAGTTCTTTCATGTGAGTGCCTTTCTGTATCTCCGAATGTCATGCCGGTACGCGGCACATCCGGACTGTTTTACTGATTCTTGTTTACGATTCTTGTTTCTGTTTCGCCTGTGGCAATATCGATGAATCTGACGAAAAGAGACACCTTATTGTCCTCATCAAGTGAATTCCAAACAAGGTCTGTGAATTCGTCAATGTTTCCTGCGATTTCAACTACGGTAGGTTCGCCCTTGTAGCTTGGAAGCGGATTGCCGTCTTCCATGTATGTGTGGATGAAACGTCCAACGCCTGCCTTAGGATTTGAATAGCTGTAGGTGAAGCGGTTGCATGCATCCGGATCGCCGTCATCGCTCTTAAGAATAGACATTTCGAAATCGTAGTTTCCGTTACCCACATTAAGAACCGCACTGATTCTTGGTGTGTAGTTCGGAGCATCCGGCTCAAATTCTCTTACTCTAAGGCTTTCTTCAAAAGTCTGACCGGCCTTCATGCCTTCAAAGACTGTATCGGTCTGATCGCCGTTTGTAACAATAGTTCTGTTTCCGAGAACTCTTACGGGAGCATAAATGATAAGGCTTGGGTCTGAAAGCAAAGCCGGATCAAAAGCTTCTGTTCTGATGCCTTCGCCTTCTGTAACAAACACTCTGTTTCTGGAATTTACGCTTCTGCCCATAATAAAGTAAGCAGTAACGGCCTTTGTTCCATCGGCAGATTTTCCGACAACAATTCCGCGTCCCGGATAACTGTTTCCCGAAAGTTCTTCTCTTAAACTAATCATGTTGGTCCTCTTTCTCTTTTTTGCTGTAAAATCAAATATACGACTGTTATTGTCCGACGCCGGGCGGATAAAACCGGTCCCGAGAGCGCAAAAACAGCCGTATAAATTATACTAGATATATCCACTACTTTCAAGGTTTAAAATCGCACAGAATACCGCCGTCAAGCAGGTGTATATCATGTACATTTAGCACGAAAAAAGAGGGCGGCCTGTATTAAGCCCCCCTCTTTGAGAATCACCTGTTTATGCAGCATCTGCCGCATCTGCCGCATCGGCTGCGTCTGTCGTATCTGCAGTATCCGCTACGGAGGTCTCTGCCGTCGGATCGAGGCAGAGATAGTCGCCAAAGGCGTCTGATGCTATCTTGTAAAGCTTGTCGTAGGTAACTTTGGTACCAACACGGGCAAGAAGTCCGTGTGCGGCAGCCATGTCATCGGTATAATCCTTAAGCAGGTAGTTACCCGTAACCTGCCAGCCGTTGGAATTGTAATGTGTGATGATCGGCACTGCCTTAATGCTTGCCTCGTCGATATAGGTTCCGTTAACATCCTTTATGATATTAACCATGGCAAGTCCGCCGACGATTCTTTCAATAGCGTCCTGGGTAGATGTGAAGTTACCGAGAGAATAATAAACAAGGCACTTATTGCCGTTGTCGCTCGTTACCCATTCAACAGGCTCGATAACGTGAGGATGGGTTCCGATGATAAGATCGCAGCCTGCCTCGGTCATCTGCTTGGCAAAATTGGACTGCTGGTCGGTGTACTTGGCAACATATTCCGTACCCCAGTGCGGGAATACTATGGTAAAGTCAGCCATGTCTTCGGCCGCTTTAATGTCCTCGATAACCGCAGGATTAATGGTATCGAAATCGATTTCCCTGCTTGTTGCATCGTAGGCGCAAAGCATATCAAGATGTCCTTCCGCACCGGTGGAGAAGGATGTCCAGTTATGACTGTAGGTATAGTTCATGATGGCGAACTTGATACCGTTCACTTCAATCACTCTGATGTGGTCAGCCTGCTGCTCCTCGGCTGTCTCGTAGATGCCGGTCACAAGCACGCCGGATGTTTCGTAAGGATAGTTTTCCTTCCAGAACTTGGCATCGTTTATGAGACCGCTCTGACCCATGTCGAAGGCATGGTTCGTGGCCTGAGTTACTACGTTAAAACCTGCTTTTACAATGGCGTCTCCGATTTCCGTCGGAGAGTTAAATGACGGATAAGAGCTGAAAGCTCCACCCGCCATAACAGTTTCCTGGTTAATGCACTTAAGATCGCAATCCGAAATGTATGGCATTACATCATCAAAAAGATGGTCGTAATTAAGCGATCCATCGGCCTGAATGCCTGACTTGTAAACGCCTGTATGGATGAGATCGTCTCCAACCGCAGCAATCTTTACGACTGCCGGGGTAGGTGTAGGAGTTGCGGTAGGCTCAGGGGTTGCGGTAGCATCTGCCACCACGGTCTGAGAACTGCCTCCGCCCTTATTTCCTGCTGATGCGGATGCCGACTTGTCGGGTGTTCCGAGAATCTTTGTTTCTCTGGAGAGATAAAGCATAATGCCTATGGTAAGAACAAGTGCTGCAACAACGATGCAGGCAATCATTACATAGGTATAGGTCTTATTACGCTTCTTTATTTCTTTTCTGTAATTGTTACCGCCGTTACCGCCATTGCCGCCGTTACCGCCGGAAGGTCTTCGTGAAGAACCTGATGAAGCCGCAGACGCACTGCCTCTTCTTGCGGAGGAACCTGCCGAAGGGCGAGTTGCTCTGCTCGTAGTTACGGTATCTTCATAGTCGGTAGCTGTTTCCCTTCTGGAATAGGCTCTGGTTCTGCCGGAGGAGTAGGTACTTCCTGATGCGCTTCTGTCTGATGAGGCGCCGTATCTGCCGGCAGATCCCGCAGATGTTCTTCCTGCAGATGCAGAAGTTCTGCCCGATGGCGAACTGCCCGCAGGTCTTCTGCCTGCGGAAGATGATTTGTATGAATCTGATGATGAATATCTTCTGTTGTTTGAATTTCTGTTATCTGTCAAAACTTTTTCTCCCAAAATAAGTCTCAAACTTACCGCCGAGTGTTTAAGTGACTACTGCTGCCCGGCGCACACCACCTTACATTTTATCACCTTTTCAGACTTAGTCAACTATGACCTACAGCACCAGCGTTACTACGGCAGATGCCGCCATGATCATAACTGTGGTAAATCCGATGGAAAATTTCTTGGCTACCAAAAGCCCTACAAACTCCCTCAAAAACGCATTCGGGAAGAAGTACAATTTGGTTTTGGCAGATATTCCCTGGGCGTCAAGTCCGTGTTCCTGGGAAAGTGTATAACCTCTGAATACATGGTAGTTTGTTGTGGAAAATGCCACTTTGGGAGCTGCGTGCTCTCCCGCATCTGCCGAAATCACATTGGCGGAATACTTAATG
>CACYBJ010000179.1 GCA_902772565.1 uncultured Lachnospiraceae bacterium
ACTTACGTTCCAGACTGCCTTTCAGTTTTTCTCTGTCGGCTGTCATAAGGAGTCTTGTTCTGCAAGCTCCCGTTTTTTCTTTCATGCAGGACTTAAGAGCATCTCTTAAGGATTCGATTCTTTGTTTTTTGTTTTTTATTTTCTGAACGGGGCTTCCCTTTTCCAGCATAACGCTGTCATACTTAAGTCTGTCCCTGTACTTTTCTATTTTGTCAAGAAGCAGTCCGGTAATGTCAGCATGGGCATCCACAAGACGGCTTTTTATTTCGTCGTAGGTAATGATAATTGCCTTTTCAATGGCAAATGAAGGCGTGCCCGCTCTTACATCTGCCGCAAAATCTATGACCGGCACATCCATGTCGTGGCCCACGGCAGATATTATGGGAGTGTTGGCGGAATAAACCGCTCTTACCACTTCCTCATCGTCGAAGGACCAAAGGGTTTCGGAAGCACCGCCGCCTCGGCCCACTATCATCGCATCAAGTCCCAGGGCGTCCATTCTCCTTATGGCATCGGCTATGGCACCTGCGGCGCCCGCTCCTTCCATGGGAGCATACATAAAGGTGACCCGGATGTATCCGCCGGGATCTCTTTGCATGAGTCCGCGCTTGAAATCACCTTCGGCACGGCTTCCCCTGCCTGTGATTATTCCGAGAGTTCGTATGATACCCGGAATGCTTTTTTTATGGGCAATGTCAAAAAGGCCTTCGGCTTCCAGCTTTTCCTTCAGCTTCTTTCTCTGAAGAAAAAGTTCTCCCACGCCGGCTAATTCTACAAGAGTAGTAACCAGCTGATACTGGCCTTTTACGTCATAAACATCAAGACGTCCGGTGGCCACCACCTTGTCGCCTTCCTTAAAATCAAAGTCCTGGTTTATGCGGGCGCTGCGCCACATTACGGCGTGCATCTGCGCTCCGGTGTCCTTGTCTTTTAAGGTAAAATAGATATGCCCGGATGAGTGATAGTTGCATTCGGTGATTTCACCTTTAATGCTGACATTATTTAAAACACCATCCCGGGCAAACATTTTTTTAATATAATTGTTTATTTGTGATACGGAATATATATTATTATTCATTCCCCAGCCTGTTTCTTTCGATTCTTCCCAGAATGCCGTTAATGAATGTGGATGATGAATCATCGCCGCCGTAGGTTTTGGCCATTACGACTGCCTCATTTATTGCGATTGCGGAAGGAATATCGGGCTCGTAATAAATCTCGTAAACTGCCATTCTCATAATGGCAAGGTCAACTTTATCCATTCTCTCGAGATTCCAGCCTTCCGCCGTTGCGGAAATAAGGGGATCGATTTCACCGAGTTTGGAAAGAACTTCGAAGAACTTTTCCTTTATTCCCTGATGCTCGTCGGTTTCGCTGACGAAGGACTCCAGGAAAAGATCGGCTTCTTCATTCAGATCCCATCTGTCATAGAATTCCGAAAGATAAAGCAGGAATATCACATTTTTTCTTTTATCACTTTGTCTCATTCCGGCCCTCAAATACTATTCTTTGTCAAGTTCGATTCCTGAGATTCTGACATCTACGCAGGATACGGAAAGGCCTGTCATGTTCTCAACCGAATCCTTTACCTTCTTCTGAACTTCTTCGCTGGTCTTCGGAATGCTGTAACCGTATCTCATTGAAAGTGTGAGGCTTACGTTTACCAGGTTTTCCTGAACATCAATTTTAACGCCCTTGGAAGCATTTCTGATACCAAGCTTAGCCAGAGTTTCTCTTGTTATATTGCCGTTCATCGAAGCAACGCCCTCTACTTCTGTGGCAGCGAGGCCGGCAATTGAAGCAATGACATCATCGGCGATTTCCACTTCTCCGAATTCATTGTCAAGCTCAATCTTTGCAATTTCATTTGTTTCGATTTCTTTTGTCTTAGCCATGATTACTCCAATCTTGTAATAGGATTAATAATAGTCGGAAAATGCCTTCCGAAAAAATATTTATAAAAATATTTGTCCGAGCATTTTTCTACAACGTACATTATACCAAAAAGTATCATTATTTCAAACTTTTTTTGGTTCCCAGGCAACTCCGGCACACTTTACCAAAGGGGCTGCATCTGATATATTTAAATATATAATTACGATTATTCTGCACGCTTTTCAGAATCAAAAATATCGGGGTGATTTCCGAAGAAATACTCATGGCTGTTTCTAAACGAGATAAAAAAGAGAAAAGAAAGAAACGATAGATTATCCTGTAATCTGTCACTCAGGAGTAAGAAAATGAATAACAGACACGGACTGATAGGCGGTTCCCTTGGCCACAGCTACTCAAAAACCATACATGAAATGATAGGCAAATACGCCTACGACCTTATTCCTCTTACGGAGGACGAGTTTAAGGAATTCATGGAGAAGAGGGAATTTGCCGCTCTTAATGTTACAATTCCATACAAAAAGCAGGTCATTCCTTATCTTGACGAAATAGACGGCATCGCAAAAGAAATCGGTGCGGTTAATACCATCGCAAAAAAGGACGGAAAACTCATAGGTTATAACACCGACTACTACGGTTTTCTTTATTCACTTAAACGATGCAACATTGACATCACAGGCAAAAAGGTACTCATGATCGG
>CACYBJ010000180.1 GCA_902772565.1 uncultured Lachnospiraceae bacterium
CGCTTGAAACCATGGCTGCATATCTCTTGAGATATCCTGAAAGTTCCTTCTTCTTTGGAACGAAGTTGCTCATTCTCTTAGCGATTTCTTCATCGCTCACCTTAAGTTCAAGAGTGTTCTCAGGGATATTGATGGAAATAATATCTCCGTCCTTTACAACACCGATAAGGCCACCGTCGGCAGCTTCCGGAGAAACATGTCCGATGCAGGCGCCTCTTGTTGCGCCGGAGAAACGTCCGTCGGTAATAAGAGCTACGCTTTCGCCCAGTCCCATTCCCATAATGGCAGATGTAGGATTAAGCATTTCTCTCATGCCCGGACCTCCCTTAGGTCCTTCATATCTGATTACCACTACATCGCCGGCAACAATCTTTCCGCCGTCAATTGCAGCCTGAGCCTCTTCTTCGCTGTCAAATACCTTTGCAGGACCTTCATGAACAAGCATTTCGGGAGCCACTGCGGAACGCTTGACAACCGAACCGTCCTTCGCAAGATTTCCTCTGAGAACAGCGATACCGCCTGTTTCTGAATACGGTTCTTCAACCGGTCTGATTATATTCTTGTCAAGATTAATGTGACCCTTGATATTCTCTCCTACAGTCTTGCCTGTTACGGTAATGCAGTCAGTTTCAATGAGCCCCTTCTTGTTAAGTTCGTTCATTACGGCATATACTCCGCCGGCCTCATTAAGATCTTCCATGTAAGCATGACCTGCCGGTGCAAGATGGCAAAGGTTAGGAGTCTTTGCACTGATGCCGTTGGCAATGTCAAGGTTAAGATCGATGCCGCATTCGTTTGCAATTGCAGGCAGATGCAGCATTGAATTTGTGGAACATCCGAGAGCCATGTCAACGGTAAGGGCATTCTTGAAAGCCTTTTCCGTCATGATGTCTCTTGGCTTAATATCTTTCTTTAAAAGTTCCATAACCTGCATGCCGGCACGCTTTGCAAGTTCTATTCTTGCTGAATAGACTGCAGGAATGGTTCCGTTTCCTCTAAGACCCATTCCGAGCACTTCCGTAAGACAGTTCATGGAATTGGCAGTGTACATTCCGGAGCAGGATCCGCAGGTAGGACAAGCCTTGCATTCAAACTCAAGGAGTTTTTCTTCATCGATCTTGCCTGCATTGAACTGACCTACCGCCTCAAACATGCTTGAAAGCGATGTCTTCTTGCCGCCAACACGGCCTGCGAGCATCGGACCGCCGCTGACAAAGATTGTAGGAACATTTACTCTGGCAGCTGCCATTAAAAGTCCGGGTACATTTTTGTCGCAGTTTGGTATCATGACTAAAGCATCAAAGCCATGAGCTATAGCCATACACTCTGTCGAATCGGCTATAAGGTCTCTTGTAACAAGAGAGTATTTCATTCCAATGTGTCCCATGGCGATGCCATCACAAACAGCAATAGCCGGGAACACAACAGGATTGCCTCCCGCCATTGCTACACCAAGCTTAACAGCCTCAACAATCTTATCGATATTCATGTGACCGGGAACGATTTCATTGTAAGAACTTACAATACCAACCGTCGGTCTTTTAATCTCTTCATTTGTCCATCCAAGTGCATGATAAAGCGAACGATGAGGTGCGTTTCCGGCACCGTTTTTTAACCTATCGCTGTACATTTTATTATCCTTCTTTCCGCCACCCGTGTCTCGGGCAACTGTTAAGGCGTATTATAGCACTTTTATATGTTCTTATAAAGAAAAATCTTCCAATGAGAATCATTGCTTTACACTAATAGATTTCATAAAGTCTTTGGACTCATCGTAGTTTTTTTCAAAATAATCAACCAAATAATCCCTATACTCTTTTAATCCATTACCGTCACCCTTTACGAGATAATGATAGAATCCGGTTTCAATATAGCCTGAGTGAACATCAATCATATACTGGTATTCTCTATCATCAGTAAATATCTGAAGTTCCATATCATTCCCTCCGGAATGCTTATCTACCTTTCCTTTTTTCTTTGCATTCAAAGAGTTCAGCCTCGATATAATACCTTCAATATCATCTTTATTGGTTATGCTGAGTCCCAAAGGTGGTTCAGATTTCCAGTACTTCATATCAATACGATATACATTCTCGAACTTCATTTTATCTTGTGTATATGTAAAATCACCCTCATTTTCGCTTGCTTTTTTCTTAGTATTTACAACAATAACTGTAACAATTATTACAACGACAACAGACAAAATTGCGCCCCAAAAAAATACTCTGTTTTTCTTCACGGCTGTACACTCCTTTCTCTTTTGGATTTGCAAATTACGATATCACAACCTTTACAACATCCAAATCTGTGCTTCCGACTGTAAAGCTTTCTGGTTTCGTCGCCAACTTTTTCTGCCGGATGCGCTCAAAGCGCTACTTGGTAAATACCAGTTCATTTACGAAATACTGCATCGGTATTCCGAGATCAACAAACATAAGGTCTGCTGATTGGGCAGTGTCAAGAATCAATCTGCCTTCAGAATCCGTATAGAAGCATAAATGACGCAATCTGGTTATGTTAACGTTATTGTCCACATCTTCAAATGCCAGAACAAGCATTCCGTCGTTGTAGGCAGCTGTACCGGCAGTTTCCTTTGTGGTTTTTAAAACAAAACTGTAACCATCGTCTTCCTTGGTGATAGTTATAGAAGGAACCACTTCTTCGCCTTCTGTATCGGCGATTGCAGAATAATCTCCGATAATGTCATCTGTAGCCACAGCCTCCTCTACAGGAAAAACTTCGTAATCATCACCGTTTCCCACTACGTCCTCAATCGTGTATTGCTCCTTATTGGCAAGAACAAAATCAGATTTTGTTTCATCATCAAGAACGAGCACTTCCTCAGGTATTTCATCCAGAGAAACCGACTTTGTGTCATCAAATACAAGACTGCGGTCGGAGGTTGTATAGAACACAAGATCGTAGGTTTTTCCCGCATCTGCCACATCCTCGGCACTTATAGTCAGATATCCGTCGGCATATGAAAAACCACCCACACATGTGAACGAAAAAGCGCTTCGGGTAATTGAAGCATGATAACGATCGTAATAGCAATCATAGGTCAGGTACATTTGTACATCAGTGTCATTTTCTCCACTGTCACCTACAACAGCTGTATAGAAACCAAGAATATCCTTTTCTTCTCCAAAATCGCAGACAGATGCCTTTTCGGAATCATTACTGTCGTCAGTATCTGATGAGCTTTGCTTAGAATTCTCTTTGGAGTTACCGGTACTCTTTTTTGCAGTCTCACTTCCGCAGGCAGTAAGTGCTGCCATCATTACAAATAATATAGTTACTTTAAATAAGTTATGGTCTGTAAACATAATAATTCGCCCCCTGTCACATACACATATAAAACAAAACGGGAAATAAACAATTCGAATCACTACTCGTTTTATTCAGTTTAATTATACCCCCCCTTTAAATGATGTAAACACTTCGTGCACGAACAACAATTTTTTTGTCGTTCGTGCACGAAAAACACAAAAACCCTTCTCCGAATGCTCGGAGAAGGGTTTAAAAGCATGTAAATCATTACACTGATTAGTTGTTGATGAGCTTGTCGCCTTCGTTGTTCCAGCTGTAAAGCTTTCTGATTTCGCCGCCGACTTTCTCTGCCGGATGCTCGCTTGCAAGCTTTCTCATAGCCTGGAAGTGTACCTGACGTCCTGCAGGTGACATGTCAAGAAGGAATTCCTTAGCGAAGGAACCATCCTGAATGTCGGCAAGGACTTTCTTCATAGCCTTCTTTGTGTCGTCTGTAATGATCTTAGGACCTGTTACATAATCGCCGTACTCAGCTGTGTTGGAGATTGAATATCTCATGCCTGCAAAGCCTGACTGATAAATAAGGTCAACGATGAGCTTCATTTCATGGATACACTCAAAGTATGCATTTCTTGGATCATATCCTGCTTCTGTAAGAACTTCGAAACCTGTCTGCATAAGTTTGCAAACACCACCGCAAAGAACTGCCTGCTCACCGAAAAGGTCTGTTTCTGTTTCTGTTCTGAATGTTGTCTCAAGAACGCCTGCTCTTGCGCCGCCGATTCCAAGGGCATATGCAAGACCAAGATCCCATGCATCGCCTGTAGCATCCTGCTCAACTGCGATAAGGCAAGGTGTTCCTTTTCCTGCCTGGTACTCACTTCTTACTGTGTGACCCGGTGCCTTAGGAGCAATCATGATAACATTTACATCTGCAGGAGGCTTAATGCATCCGAAGTGGATGTTGAAACCATGTGCAAATGCAAGTGTCTTTCCTGCTGTAAGGTAAGGTGCGATATCTGTCTTATATACATCAGCCTGTTTCTCATCAGGGATGAGGATCATGATAATGTCACCCTGCTTAGCTGCTTCTGAAACCGAAACAACTGTAAGACCCTGAGCTTCAGCCTTAGCCTTGCTCTTTGATCCTTCATAAAGACCAACTACAACATTAACACCGCTCTCTTTTAAGTTAAGTGCATGTGCATGTCCCTGTGAACCGTAACCAATGATTGCAACTGTCTTACCGTTAAGTTTTGAAAGGTCACAGTCTTCCTGATAGAAAATTCTGTTCTCTGCCATTTTTATATCTCCTTTTAATTAGGTTTTATTTAAGCGGGCACATTCCTTTTAAGGCTTTCCCGTTGTTAACTTTATTTATTGTCTCCAAGAACATGACCGTGGCTTCTTGAAAGAGCTACGATTCCGGTACGACACATTTCAATTATGCCATATTCTCTTAAGAATTCAATAATGGCATCTATTTTAGTTGTGGGACCTGTTACTTCGATTGTCATGGTCTCCGGAGCATAGTCTACTACTTTTGCCCTGAATACGTCAACTACCGAAAGAATATCCTGACGGCTTTCCGGTGTATTGGCCACTTTAAGAAGCACCAGTTCTCTTGAAACAAAGCTTCCTGCTTCAAGCTCTGCAACCTCTACCACATCAGGCATTTTCTCAAGCTGCTTGATGATCTGTTCCTTGTCATCATCCCCCAGGAAGGAAATGGTGATTCGGGAAAGGTCATGGTTATCGGTTTCTCCCACTGTAAGGGTATCAATGTTAAATCCCTTACGTCTGAACATTCCGGATATTCTGTTAAGAACACCAAAGTGGTTCTTTACAAGTATAGCTACTATATTTCTGCTCATTACTTTGGCCTCCTTTTACTTGTCTACCTTAGTGATAAGGTCTTCCATGGAGCCTCCCGGAGGCATCATAGGAAGAACGAATTCATCCTTATCGATTCTTGCTTCTACGATTACCGGACCATCTGTAGCAAACGCCTTTTCAAATGCAGCAGTAAGCTCATCCATGTTCTCTGCTCTGTATCCTTCGGCACCGAATGCTTCGGCAAGTTTTACAAAGTCGGTTTCACGGTTCTTAAGATCCGTATTGGAATAACGTTCTCCGAAGAAAAGTGTCTGCCACTGGCGAACCATTCCGAGAACCTTGTTATTAAGAATGAGTACTACTACCGGAACTCTGTTGGTTACGGCTGTAGCCATTTCGGTAAGGCACATGCCGAATCCGCCGTCACCCGTTACAAGTACAGTACGCTCCTTGGAACCGAAAGCGGCACCGATTGCAGCGCCGAGACCGAAGCCCATTGTTCCGAGACCGCCGCTGGAAATAAACTTGCGGCTTTCACGAAGATTGCAATACTGAGCGGCCCACATCTGGTTCTGACCTACGTCAGTGGTAATAGGTGTGCCGGGTTTTGTAAACTCATTGAGTTTAAGAAGAATATTCTTAGGTGTGAACTTATCGTCAAGCGGATCACACTCTGCTTCCTTTGCAAGAAGAGCATCTACTTCTGCCTTCCATTCCGGAAGCTTTTTGGTCTCAAGTTTTGCATTGAGTCTTGTAAGAACTTCCTTAACATCGCCCTTAACTGCACAGTTTACGGAAACGTTTTTCTCGAACTCGGAAGGATCGATATCAATGTGAACAACCTTGGCATTAGGTACGAACTTATCAAGTCTTCCTGTTGCACGGTCAGAGAATCTGGAACCTACGGTTATTAAACAGTCACATCCGTACATTGCAAGGGATGATGCGTAATGTCCGTGCATACCAACCATTCCCAGGAATCTCGGATGATCTGTAGGAACTTCGGAAAGACCCATCATGGAGCAGCCGATAAATGCATCTGCCTTTTCGGCAAGTTCCTGTATTTCTTTCTCAGCTCCGGATGAAATAGCACCGCCGCCTACAAATACGAAAGGCTTCTTAGCTTCCATAATGATTTCTGCAGCTGCGTCAATGCTTGACTCTTCGGCAGGAACAATTGCATCTGCCGGAACGGGAGCCTGCGGGATGTACTCACAGTCTGCAAGCTGGATATTCTTTGGAATATCAATAAGGACAGGTCCCGGACGTCCGCTCTTTGCAAGGCGGATAGCTTCACGAACCGTATCTGCGAGTTTTTCTACTTTGGTTACAAAGAAGTTGTGCTTTGTTATCGGCATTGTCACACCGGTAATATCAACTTCCTGGAATGCATCCTTACCGATCATCTTCATTCCTACGTTACCTGTAATGGCAACAAGCGGAATGGAATCAAGGTAGGCTGTGGCAATACCTGTTACAAGGTTTGTAGCTCCGGGGCCGGATGTGGCGATACATACGCCAACCTTACCGCTTGAACGGGCATAGCCGTCGGCAGCATGGGCAGCACCCTGCTCATGGGCTGTAAGAACGTGATGAAGCTCATCACTGTGTTTGTATATTTCATCATAGATATCAAGAACCGCTCCGCCCGGATAACCGAATACAACTTCGATTTCCTGCTCGATAAGGGTCTTTATAAGTATTTCTGCACCTCTCATGATAATTCCTTTCCATATATATTAATCACGTGTTCGTGACTCATATCATTATTGTTATTGTAATCATAGCGGAAAGTCAGACGAGACCTCTGCTTTTAAGACAGGTCATGATCATCTCGATGGCGGTATCCTCACTGATTTTGGATGTGTTAATGCAAAGATCGTAGTTGGATGCCTCTCCCCATGCACCGTCGCCGAAGTAATTGTAATAGGAACGGCGAGAGCGGTCCATGCGGCCTATTTTGTTTTCCGCCTCTTTTTCTTTAAGGTTTTCTTTTTTCGCCACGAAGGCGACTCGGTCCTTATCTTCGGCCGTAAAGAAAATGCTTAAAGTTTCATGACTGTCCTTTAAGATTTTGTCAGCGCGTCGGCCCACAATAACACAAGGCCCCTGGCTTGCGATTTCCCTGATGGTTTCGATCTGAACCTTCTGGATTGCAAGATCAACGGGCTGGGTCTGACCAAATCCCGACTGAAGCATGATGCTTTCGGGATTCATGAAAATTGAATACAGAAGGGAACTGGTTCTCTTTTCATCAAAGCTCTTGATGTACTCGCTGGTGAACCCGCTCTTCTTAACCTGCTCTTCAATTATTTCTTTGTCATAGAAAGGAATCCCAAGCCTTTCGGCAAGTCTGATTCCTATTTCGGAGCCGCGACTTCCATAACTCCGGCCGATGGTAACAGCAAATTTCTCCATGCTTTATACCTCCTCCGGTTTAATTACTTTTGCAGATGCGGTAGCAAGCCTGTGGTTAATGACTGTTCGCATTTGCAATATTGATATATTTTACAACTATTTTGAAAAAGTATCAACCGTAGGGAGAAAAATGGCATAAAAAAACTCCGAGTCATTAACTCGGAGTTTGTTCTGCGGACTACGGGACTTGAACCCGAACGTACTATGTACACATGATCCTTAGTCATGCCTGTCTGCCAATTCCAGCAAGTCCGCATGTTGTGCTTTTTCTGTAGCACAAGCGATATATTAACATGCATTTTATGGGTTGTCAATTATTTTTTTACAGTTATTTTCACTTTTTTTATTAAAAAAATTCCCTTCGGACTTTGCCGAAGGGAATATAGTATTTATCAGTTTGCTGTGCCTGTAACCGCAGGATCGCCGGATGACTCTGCCGGTGATATTTCCGGTGTGATTTCAGGTGTAACTTCAGGTGTAATCTCAGGCGTAAGTTCCGGTGTGATTTCAGGAGCCGTAGTCGGTGTAGGTGTCGATGTCGGCGTAGGTGTAGCTGTAGCTACAGCCACCGGAGCGGCCACACCGCCGGTGTATGTATAAACGTTAAGATCGACTGCTGTGCTTATACCGTCTACACGACCGTTATCGGAGTACTGCCACATGTGGTAAACGCCCTTGTAATCGGTCCAGGAGTTAAGTCCGTTCTTGGTATAGTGCGCAAGCCAGATGAAGCAATCCGAGAATTTTGAATAATCCCAAACAGTCTTCATGAAGTTCTTGTTTCCGTAGAGACATGGGATGTAGCCCTGGCTCTTTACATAGTCCATGAATACACGGCCGTTCTTGTTGCACTGTGCAAGTGACATTCCGTATACACGGTGGTTAGTCGGACAGTACTGCGGATGATCCTCAAAGTCCCATGCAACAGGAAGAGTGATTCTTCCCTTGTAAGGCTTTAACAATTCGCAAACCCATGCTGCTTCCTGTTTTGCTTCTGCTTCGGTAACAGCTTCAGAGTAGATGTAAACACCAACCATGATACCGTTTGAAAGAGCACCTTCCATGTTGGCTGTGAAGTATGAGTCAACCTTAAGATTACCTGCGGAACCCCATCCACGGAAGCCCACACGGATCATGGCAAATTTAACACCTGCCGCTTTAACCTTGGCCCAGTTAATGCTGCCCTGTGCAGCCGAAACATCAATTCCGTACATTGTTCCGATAGGAAGTGTGGAAGCAATTACAGGTGCCGGTGTTGCAGTAGCCTCTGTCACAGGTGCCGGTGTTGCAGTCGGAGCCTGAGTCGGAATGAACGCAGTCTCGGTAGACTGAGGTGTTCTTGTATTCTTCTGGTTATCTTCTTCGTCGTTTACATCGGCAACAACAATTTCCGGAATAACAATAGCATCGTCAGATGCGGCGACGGTTT
The DNA here is from genome assembly GCA_902772565.1 of uncultured Lachnospiraceae bacterium. Lineage (GTDB taxonomy): Bacteria > Bacillota > Clostridia > Lachnospirales > Lachnospiraceae > UBA3775. Next base: position 8,954 of record CACYBJ010000180.1, read on the forward strand.
CAAGTCTCTCTACTTCTATTACTTCTGCTTCCATCAGTTCTACGGGTACCGCTGCCTGAGTAATGTCCGGTGTCGGCATCGGAGTAGGCGAGAAAGCAACAGAAGACGAAGCAACCGCTGCAGAATGATCCACGATTGCATTTGCCCTTACCTTGTCGGCTTTTTTAGCATTGCCTGTTACAAAGGCAACACCTACTATACTAAGCACAAGGGTAAATACTATTAGGAATTTCTTTAATCCTTTCAATGTAATACTCCTTCTTATTTATACTCAAATGTTAAACGTCTTTTCAAAACCCTAAACCGGGCAGAATAGCCTTTTACCCGATTTTCTACAATTGTAGCATTCTTTATTTTCCGTGTAAACCCCCTTTTAGGCCTTATTTGCGGCTCTTTACGAACCTCGGGGAGATTTGTAACATTTTCACCTGTTTAATTAACAATTTCCCTTGTAAATTCAAGGCACTACTCTTGTAGTACATTTGGGGTGCCATACTGTTTTCACACACCAAATATGGCAAAAAGAAGGATAATTACGTTTTCTTGTTTTGGCGGATAACGAACTTTGATACGCTCTGAAACAGGCGTTTTTACGGAAAAAATTACAAAAATATTTCTGAAAGTTTAAAAAATAACACCCCGACCGGAGGTCGGGGTGAAAAAAGAAAGAATTCCTTTCGGAATTCTTTTGATGTCTCTGAGCCGACGGGCTCCCCCGATTAAAAATCGGGGTAAAATATGCAGTTGATGGGATTTGAACCCACACCCAATTGCTTGGACATGAACCTGAATCATGCGCGTATGCCAATTCCGCCACAACTGCGAACTATCATAGTCTACCATTTAAGGCTTTAACTGTCAAGAATTCACAAAGACTCAAACAAAAAAACTATTGCTTAATCCGGCCAGAATGGATTTTTGAGCAGTCTGATATCAAGATAGTCCTTTACAAAGGTAGCAATATTATCAAATCCGGAAAGAGTTCCCCAGTTTTCATCTGCCAAGTTTTTACCGGTGATAATAAGGGGGACGTATTCTCTGGTATGATCCGTGCCTTTAAAACCGGGGTCGCATCCGTGATCTGCGGTAATGATAAGGATATCCTCTTCCTTCATGTTTTCCATGATTTCGGGAAGCTTTTCATCGAAATACGAAAGGGCAGATGCGTAACCGTCCACATCTCTTCTGTGCCCGTAGATCATATCGGTATCCACCAGGTTGGTAAACAGCAGTCCCGTGAAATCATTTTTGATTTCTTCTATGGTTTTATCGATGCCCTCAGGGTTGCCTGAAGTTCTTACGAAGCGTGTAATCCCGCTGCCGGCAAAGATATCAACTATTTTACCGACGCTTACAACGGGGAGCCCCGCATCGCTTATTTCATTCAAAAGATTTCTCGGAGGAACCAGGGAATAATCATGTCTTTCCGAAGTCCTTACGTAAGGCCACTCGCCTTCAAAGGGGCGGGCTATAACTCGACCCACACCGTATTTGCCAACACACTCTTCTCTTGCAATCTCGCAATATCTGTAAAGTTCAGGAACACTTACAACATCCTTGTGGGCGGCAATCTGAAGCACGGAATCTGCCGAGGTATAAACTATGAGTTTTCCCGTGGCAATGTGTTCCCTGCCGTAGTCCTTTATAACTTCCGTTCCTGAGTAGGGCTTGTTGCAAAGAATTCCGCGTCCCCAAAGCTTGCTCAGACGGTCCAAAAGATCCTCTCCGAAGCCTTCCGGAAATGTGGGGAAAGGTGTTTCGGAAACTATTCCTGCCATCTCCCAATGACCGGTGGTGGTATCCTTTCCGACGGACTCTTCCTTAAGCCTTGCCAGCTTACTGCCGAATCCAAGATTCGTTTTTATACCTGAGTCGGCAAAACCTGCGGAAACAACATCTTTTATACCCTCGATTTCAAACAAACCGAGGCTTTTAAGATTCGGAAGATTAAACCTGCTTGACGCGGAACAGCTTTTAAGAGTGTTGCTGCCCTCATCGCCAAAGTTTGCGGCATCGGGCATGGCGCCGCAACCGCAGCTGTCCAGAACTATAATTATGGCACGCTTACCAGCAGACATAGCATTCCCCTTTGTATGTTGACATAAAGTCACTCTTCTTCATCTGGCTGCGGTTTCCCGTAGCAGGGTCTCTGAAAATAATATAGCTTACTTCGTATCCGTAGGCCACCACGTATCCGCCGTTGTATGTTACGCACACCGGCCTGCCACGGTTAATGAAGTACTGAACCTCTTCAATGTTTCCGACCTTTATTGCGGCAGTCTTCATGCCGGATTTTTCCGCCACCCATTCATACAGCGTTTTGGCATCGGTATCAAAGGTGTAATCTCCGATCTTGAAACTGCTCATGGTATATTCTTTGGCTGTGATACCGCAGGTCCATGCAACACATCCTTCATAGTCCGTAACCGTACCTACACAGGCTGCGGCATAATCAATGGCCTCGCCAAGATTTTCGGATGTGAATACCATGTTGCCGTAGGCATATACATAGTAATGCTCGGTTTTTTCATGGCTTATGAGGGCAGATGTATCCGCATTTACCACGGCGATTTCCGCATCGTATACCGAAGGTGCCGCCTCGGGAGTATAGCCTGAAGGCATTTTGACATACATCAGTTTACGTCTTGTGGTGTCATACTCCGTAGTGTAAATCGGAACTACCTCGCTCACCGGATGTATATCTATGATTACATCGGATGCCGAATAGTTGTAAACCGGGTAGCCCGCATCTGCCGTCTTTCCGGCTGATGCATAAAGGTCCAGATGTATGAGTGACTGGTCAAGGGTTACGTCGCCCACATAGGTACCCTCAGGCGGATTGTACTCCGTTTCAAGCTTTTGCGACGCATCCATTATAGCAAGGTAGGTATAGGGAATAAGTTCGCTTCCGTCGTCAAATCTGGAAATAAGGGAAGCGTCCGTTGTTCCGTATACAATACGGCCGTCAATGGTACCCTGAAGATCCAAAAGCCTTCCGGCATCATCGCTTATATACTTTTTCTCCTGGGTCTTAACATCCAGAAACACTATGCGCTTGTTAACCGAAAGATCCGGTGACTCGTTATATACAAGGGTCATGGAATCAGGGAAATATACCCAGTTTTCACCCAGGTCCTCAACTTCGGTATGAAGCACATGAGTCTTTAATTCGTAGGAATAATAACTGTCGAAAAGCGTGAAGTAGAACACTCCGAATTCGGATGTGTAACTTACCTTTCCGAAGGCACCGTCCAGTTCTTTATAGTCCAGATTAACAGGAATAAACATCATCTCCTGGATACGGTTGGTTTCGGCGCTGTAACTGTAGTAGATCACGCCGCATCTGCCTTCGTAATCTCCTCTTCCGATTTTACCGTAAACGGCAAACTGGGCATCTCCTCCGTTATCGACGGAAAGAAGGGTAAAGTCGTACCTGATATACTCGTTTCTGTCATAGTCGCTGCCGTCGGAGTAGCTAAGTAACTTGTGCATCTCGTTGGTTTCGGTGTTCAGTTCCCAAAGGGTTCCCTGATAAGAAAAGAGAAGAATCTTGCCGTCCTCCGACTTCAGCATATTAAGAGAATCCTTTTCCGAAGAAATACCCAGGTCAAGATAACCGTCGTCAACTCTGAGTGCGGAGCCGTCGAAGATTTCATCCATGGTTCTTTCATAATCCAGAAGATATATCTTGCTCTCGGTATAGTTCAGACGGTAGTTTTCATGGCACTTAATCACATTATAATTGCCCACCGTGCTTCTTACCCAGAAGGAAAGGCCAATGCTTACATAGGTGTCATTGTACTCTGAAATTGTAGGAACTATTCTGTATATTTCGGACACGCCAAGATCGCCGAAACTAAGAGAGTTCAGATCGGCTGTAATATCTATGTCGGAGTAGTCGGTAACCGTAAGCGAATCGTCGGTTTCCATGGGCTCTTCAAGGCTCGAAACATCATCCTTGCTGAAGGTACAGTTATGGAAATTGGTTACGTACTCAATATTCTTTGTAAGATTGCCGAAGGTGGTAACCTGAAGTCTGGTGTAGTAATAAATGTAGCCGCCTTCATCATCCATTAATGTTACGCGGCACAGATATTCCTCTCCCGGGGTCATGTCGGCACTTACGGAGATATCTGCCGAAAGCCTTCCGTCCTCTGTAGTGGAAAGCGAAGGAATATCGATGTTTTCGATCACGTCAAGGGAAGGTATGGTCATTACGTCCACCGACACCTTCTTTACGTTTTTGCCCTTTTCTTTTATCAGTACGGAAAACTCTTTGGCAGTGGAAACCGGGGTGATGCTTTCCCTCGGGCAGTTATCGTCCCAAAGCACGGTATAGCCTTCGGTCTGGTTGATTTCATTGCCGCTTACGGAGAAAGAAACCACCGGCAGAGCAGCGTCCTGAGATTTGGCGGATACTTCCGTACTGCTGGAAGTCTTATAATCGATTGTTCTGAAAACGAAAGCGAAAGTGGCAATAAAAATTGCGCTAAGCACCGCTATTCGTACTATAATCTTCTTCATTGTGTATAATAAAACACCTTTCGTGTTCTCATGGTCTGATCCGGCAGATGCGCATCTGCCGTTAAAGTATAAACCAATTTTTACTTGCGCGCAACAAGGCGCGGGGGTAGAATGTGAGTTATAAAATCTTAATTACAACTATCCGGAGGTTTACCATGAGTGACTGTATTTTTTGTAAGATAGCAAACGGCGAGATTCCGTCCGCCACAGTATATGAAGATGATAATTTCCGTGCCATACTTGATATCGCACCTTCCCATAAAGGACACACTATCATCCTTCCGAAGATTCATGCGGCCAACATCTTTGAGCTGCCGGAGGATATCGCAAAGGAAATCTTTCCTGTAGCAAAAAAAGTTGCGACGGCAATCAAGGAAACCACCGCCTGTGACGGCGTAAACATCCTTCAGAACAACGGCGCTGCGGCAGGTCAGAGCGTTTTCCATCTGCATGTGCATGTAGTTCCCAGATTTGAAGGAGACGGTATTCTTCCCGTATGGCCTCAGGGCAGCTACGAAGAAGGCGAAGCAGCAGAACTTGCTGCTAAAATTTCCGCCAATCTGTAAATCATAAAACAACATAATTAAAAAAAATGAGCCTGGCCAGGCTCATTTTTTATTATGAATATTCTAAGTACTTTGTTTTATCCGATGTTATATCGGGATTTCTTAAGAGAGTCAAGAGTTGCTCCCGGGAACTGCTTCTCGGCCTCCTTGATAAGGGTTTTGTAATCCTTATAGAAGGTTCTGTAAACGTAACCGGAGTAGCTCTGTATAAAGGACTGATTGCTCTTTAGGTAAACAACCGCGCGGGCTACAGCCGCCACCATACCATAACTCTTGCTCTCAAGAAGGTAGGTATTGGTTCCGTCAAGAAGAGCAAGGTATCCGTTTTCGTCTTCCACGAAATCAAGTATCGGCGTGGTGGCAGTCAGCGCTCTGATCATTTCACCGGACTGGGCATCAATGATCATTATGGTTAAGTCATCGCCCTGCACAATAAGCTTATCTCCGCCTTCGATAAAGCGAACAAAGCAGTCAGATGTGGCAGTGTAATCAAATTCGGATATTACATTGCCGTCCTCTGTGTCTATTATCCTTATTTTTCCGTCCATACAGAACATTGCGATTCGGGTTTCGTCAGGGCTTAACTGTATGTATTCCAGATCGGAAACGTCGGAAACCTGTCTAAATAACTCATTTTTGTATTCTGTTTCTTTTCCGCTTGAGATTTCCACTTTGGTCAGGTTCTTACCCTTGCAAACCGCATAGAATTCATCGCCCTCATCGGAAATAACCACGTTCTCTACATCTGAATCATTTTCCGATGAATACAGGATTTTCATGTTTTCAAGGTCGACTATGTTAAATGTAAAGATGCCGTATAAGGCCACATATCGGCCGTTACTGCTGAACCGAGCTGTACTTACGGAACCGTTAATTCCCAGGTCCTCATAGGTTGTAACAACCGAATCTCCCGAATCCGGATCCACTACCAAAAGTTCATTATGATTTACTATAATAAAACTTTCATCGTAGAAGGCTGCGGCAATGGGACGGGTAACCTCGAATCCGTTGCTGTAAATAGTATTGCCGTTAACATCCACCAGATAACACAGGCTTGAATCATTGGAATCTACTGCGAAGAAAGTATCTCCGTCGGGATTTGCCGTAACAAAACTCAGGTCGGAATCATTTACCGACAATTCTTCAAGATCCGGAGCTCTGTGATATTTCATTATGCGAACCTTGTCGCTCGAAAAAGATCTTATGGCTATCTGACCGTCCAATACCAAAAGTTCCATGATCTTGGAATTGGTCTCGTAGGCACTGTTGGCATATACTCGTCCGGTTCGGAAATTTACCGCATCGATGGTACCGTCTTCATAGGCAACAAAACCGTCTGTGTCATAGAGATTAACAATCAGACCTCTGGCGTTTCCCGAAAGAGTCATGTGTGCGATCACGGTGCCGGTGGCTGCATCCACTGTAAAGGCTTCATCGCCTATAACAACCACAATCTGGGTCTTTGAGACGCCGTCCTCTTCGTAGGTCTGAGCCTTAACAAAAGTGGAGAAGGTTGCCAGATTAACCATGGTTGCAGGAATGTTCGCAGAGAAAATGTGTTCCCCCGTCTTTATATCGAAATAATCCAGCACCGGCGCCACGCTTCCGGTAGACAGGTAATCGGAATCAATGGAAACGGTACAAAGATGACCGTCGTCAGTAATAAAAGCCTTTGAAGTATAATTCTTAGTAGGATTAAAAGTTTTTACTTCATAGTTTGTAAAATCAAAAACGCTCAAAGCCGAATAGGCAGTGTATTCCGAATTGAAATGAAGGAATGCAATCATCTCGCCGTTGGGGCTCATAAATGAATCCTGAGTAATCATTCCAAATTCTGACCTGTCATGCTCCGAAACAATTTCAAAACTGTCCGGATCAAGCACATATATATGATCGTAATTGGCAACATACAGATTACCGTCTCCGGCTATTATTCCGAGACAGGAAATCATATCACCCAGATCACATTCGTTTATAACATTGCCTTCAAAATCGTACTTGCAAAGACGACTTCCGGAGCCCACATATACTCCTGTGGAATCGGCATATGCCGACCTTACGCCTTCAATGTAATTGTTGTCGGCAAGATAAGGAGAAATCTCTGCCAGAAGTTCCCATGTGACAGTATCCCATACGTATACATAATTTCCGTTATCGACGGTAATCAGCATGGTGCCGTCGTTATTGAGCCGTTCGGTAGTCACATCATACTTGTGTTCAAGCATAGTTTCAGAAGCCAGTTCAGCACCACAGTCATAGGCATGAAGGGCTGCCGCCAGGGCGTACTCAGCCTCGGGAACATAAGGTCTGTCATCGCCCACCGGAAGGCCTTCAAGAGCAATCAACGCAGCGTCTTTTCTGTATCCTTCCTGCAGAACGGAAAGAGATTTTTCCGCATAAAACCGGGACTGGTTCTCCAGTTTTTCCTGATACTCCGCAAGGATATTATCCGCAAGTTCCGTCTTCTCCTGGGCTAGATTTGCCTTTTCTTTGGCAAGCTTGCTCATTTTGTCGGCCACTCTTGCGTTGTATATACCGAAGGCGGCACCGCAGACAGCAATGACAGATGCGGCGCATATGCCGATGGTAATATTCCTCCTGATAATCCTTTCTCTGTGTCGCTGCTTAAGGTCGTCGTAGGAACAGCCGATCACGGGAGCGAGGATTCTAAGTATCTCCGTCTTAAACCTTTTGTCTCTTTCCTTCTTGTTTTCTCCGCGGATATCCGCAGCAAGGGGCTCCACCGGGTTTCCGTCATCGTCGGTAAGAAGAAGGGCCGGGAAGGATTTGTCCGGCTCGCCGTCCACCATTACCGCCAGGATGTTTTCTCTTCCGTGAAGGCTGATGAAAGTCTCGATTTCCTTGTTGACCCAGTAGGAGTCCGGTGTTGCTGTTGAGCATACAACAAGCAGATATCGGGACTCCTTAAGAGCCGAAAGAATATTGTCATTAAGATCGCTTCCGATGGGAAGCTCCTCCTGATCCCTGAAAACTCTTTCAATCTTCTTCATGCCGGTCTTCTTCCGAACGGCATTCGGGATGTGATAGGTCTCGAGGGCGGAATGCAGCTTCTTGGCTACTTCCATGTCCAATTTTTCATGTTTATAACTTATAAAAGCATCATATTTCATCGCAGTATTCGTAGGTCCTTTCAAAAATGTCTCCGGCTATTACATAAATGTCTGATGCGTCATCTGCCCGCACGGCAAGAAAATCTCCTTCCACACCGAGGTAGTATTTTTCGGTGTCCCATGCGGTAAACACTTTTACTCTGTGATCCAGTTTTCTGGCCAGTATTCCGGCACCGCCTTTGGCTATGCAGGCTGATGCGTAGGGCAGCAGTTCTATCCTGTCACCGGTAAAGGTGTTTACCACTGCCGGCGGGTACTCCCCGGGGAATACATATTTTTCATCCGATAGAATGTAGGAAGCATCGAACTTGGCTTTTTTGCAGGGATAGATTTCTCCGTTGATTCCTATGATGATAAGAAGGTCTTCCTCTACCGTAACATCCACGTCCCCTTCAAGAGTTCTGATCAAAATAAGGGAGCCCGCAGGTGCCAGTTTTATGGCAGGAACAAAACCGACGGTGATTTCCTTCTTTCTGTACTTTTTGTACTTTCTGAGGTCCGGCTGATACTGTCCCGCATAGATGATCCTTGAGGTTTTGAAGTAGGTATCC
>CACYBJ010000181.1 GCA_902772565.1 uncultured Lachnospiraceae bacterium
CAAAATGGCACCTAAAACCGCCGTCCTCGAAAGAGACGGAAAAGAGATTACGGTAAGCGTTGATGAAGTAAAACCCGGTGATATTTTCCTGGTTCGTCCGGGAGAATCAATTCCCGCAGATGGCGAGATTATATTCGGTTCTACTGCTGTAGATGAATCTGCTCTTACAGGCGAATCCATTCCGGCCGAAAAGGAAGTCGGCGACAGGATAAGCGCCGCCACAATCAACACTTCCGGCTTCATAAAAGCGAGAGCAACCAGGGTCGGAGAAGATACTTCTTTCTCACAGATTATTAAGCTTGTATCACAGGCATCCGGAGACAAGGCTCCCATTGCTAAAGTGGCCGACAAGGTATCCGGAATCTTTGTTCCAGCGGTTATTATTACAGCAATTCTCGTAACTGCGCTTCACATGTTCGCCGGTACGGATATATCTGCCGCACTGGAATACGGAATAAGCGTACTGGTGGTTTCCTGCCCCTGTGCCCTGGGACTAGCCACTCCCGTAGCGGTAATGGTTGCCAACGGGGTAGGTGCAAGAAACGGTATTCTGTTTAAAACCGGAGAGGCACTTGAAAATGCCGGAAAGACAAAGATAATTGCGCTTGATAAAACCGGAACCATTACGGAAGGCTCTCCTGCCGTAACTGACATTTATCCCGCGGAAGGCTTTACAAAAGACACTCTTCTTACTCTGGCATATGCCGCAGAAAAAATGAGCGAGCATCCGCTGGCATCTGCCGTTGTTAGTTTTTGTGACGAACTGGGAGTGACTGCAGAGCCTGCTACAGACTTTAAGGCGCTTACGGGAAGCGGGGTATATGCCAAAGTCGGGGACGCCGAAGTATATGCCGGATCTCTAAACTTTATCACAGGTAAATTTAAGGCAGAGGATGATATAATTAACACAGCAACAGGCTTTGCCTCATTAGGCAAGACTCCTTTGGTCTTTGTTAAGGACAACAAAGTCGCAGGTATAATTGCAGTTGCAGACAAAATGAAAACAGATTCACCTTCCGCTATCAGGGAGATGGCAGGTATGGGAATTAAGGCAGTAATGCTTACGGGCGACAACGAAAAAACCGCCGCCGCAGTAGGCTCCGCTGCCGGAATAGACAAGGTTTACGCCCAGGTTCTTCCGGAGGACAAAAACCGCATTGTAACAGAGCTGAAAAAGGACGGCAGAGTTGCAATGATCGGTGACGGCATAAACGACGCACCCGCTTTGGTTGCCGCCGACACCGGAATCGCCATCGGTGCGGGAACCGATGTGGCTATAGACTCCGCAGATATAATTCTTATGAATTCATCTCTTTCCGATGCCGTATCTGCCGTAAAACTAAGCCGCGCGGCTCTCCGCAACATTCACGAAAACCTGTTCTGGGCATTTGCCTATAACATTGTTTTAATACCTATAGCGGCAGGAGCCGTTCCGGGCATTAAAATAAATCCGATGATATGTGCCGCTGCCATGTCATTGTCCAGCTTCACGGTGTGTATGAATGCACTGAGGCTGAATCTTGTAGGTTTGAAAAGGAAATTGGGGAAAGAAAACAAAAACAACACAGGAGAAAACATCTCCGGAAAGAAGGACTTCATGAAGAAAGAATTAAAGATCGAAGGCATGATGTGCGCTCATTGCGAAGCTGCTGTGAAAAAAGCCTTGCTTGCAGTTGACGGAGTAAGCGATGCAACCGTATCACACGAGAAAGGAAATGCCATAATTTCACTCGAAAAAGACGTGGAAAATGACATTTTGAAAAAAGCAGTGGAAGAAAAGGATTACACTGTTACAAGCATTGAGTGATATAATTAAAGTACAATAAAAAAACATAACCCCAATTGTTCAGCCTGATATATTTCAGACTTGCCGGTGATGTTACAGGCTCGTCACCGAGCAGCAGTTCGCCTGCATTACATGAAATATGAAGAAAATCTACACAAGTACAGACAAAAAAATACCTTTTACTTTCTGGCTTCCCGAAAAGAAAACCGTGGATGATGACATAACCACTCCATATATGCACCTCAGAGTAACCAGAAAAGACAAGTATAAGGAAAAACTTTCAGCATCCGTATTCTTTACCGAAGACGGAAGATTCCTTTTCACGGGCGAAAGAGGCTATCGTTCTTCTCAGATGGAAGACGATGCCATGAGAAAAGTACTTTCCGACAGAAGACAGGAATTCATCGATCTCTGGGAAGTAACCAACGATAAAGCCCAGTTTAAATAAGGTCAAAAGATTCTTAAACAAATCATATGAATACCACCTACAAAGAAGAAATCCCTTCTGGATTTCTTTGATGTCTCAAAGACGAGTTTCTTCGAAACTCTGTCACAATTCCTTCGGAATTATGACG
>CACYBJ010000182.1 GCA_902772565.1 uncultured Lachnospiraceae bacterium
ATTTCGTCAGCGGAAAGGCTTCCGTTATTGTCCAGATCATACCTTATTACAAATTCCCTGAAAGCAGCGTCAGGGAAATTGGTCGCGTTAATAGCTACAGCTGTGCTTCCCGTTGTTCCCGCAAAAGCAACAGACTGCGGCATCAGCATGATAAGTGCCATCAGGCATGCTATCAGTTTTCTTTTCATTTTCTTTTTACCTCATATGCCCTCCCCACTTTTTTCGCGGGAGTATTTTGCTGTATAAGTATAGCCTATAGGTTCTACTTCGGTAGAACAATCAGTATCCTGGTACCGAGTCCCGGCCTTGACAGAATTTCAAAACGTCCTTTGTGCTTATCTATAATCCACTTGGAAATGGAAAGACCAAGTCCCGTTCCGTTAAAGCTTCTGGCATCATCGGCACGGTAGAATCGTTCAAACATGTGCTCCACATCGGCAGATGCCATGCCTATGCCGGAGTCCTGAACCATAAGATACGGCTCTCCCGTCTCTTTCCGGCCGATTCCGAGTGTTATCTCATCTCCGGCGTTGGTATATTTGGCTGCATTATCCACCAGCACCCTGACGGCCTGCTTAAGAAGAGTCGGGTCGGCAGATGCCGTAACCCCTTCGCCCTCTTCCTTAAACCTGTAAGGATGGTTTTCGTCTATCATAAAGGATTCTTCGTAGATTTCTCTCATCATATCGTTGAGATTTACCGTCTCCGGATTGATGACCGTACGTCCGCTGTCACCCCTTGCCAGGAACAGAAGCTGCTCCACCAGAGTATTCATGTGATTGGCTTCGTGTATAATGGCCGTCACCGATTCATCAAGAACCTGCTCGTCGGTTTTGCCCCAGCGCTCCAGCATATTGGCATATCCCTGGATTACCGCAATAGGAGTTCGTAACTCATGACTTGCATCATTTACAAACCGGTTCTGCTGCTTGTAGGACTCCCGAAGCCTTACAAGAAGGTTGTTTATGGCTGCTTCAATTCCGGCAAATTCCGACTGGTCAAGTTTTAACGGCTTTTCATCATCAGGCTGGATGTGATCGATGGCATACTCAAGGGCCTGATAGTTTTCCGGACCGTAGGCAGCCTTGCCCAGTTCATCGGTTTTAAGCGCCAGCTCGTTAAGCGGGCGGAGAATCTTTCGAATCTTCCTTGCCTCGCCGTAGTAGGAAAACAAAATGTTCATGAACTGGAAAATAACCAGCACCGTAAGCACCGCAGCCATTGCCGCAAACACGGGCCGCATGCCTGCCTCCAGTTCCACGCCTCCTGCTCCGTTAGTCACATAATAAACAGAGTCCGCAAGACCTCCGTTTAACGAAAAACCGCGGCTTCGATCAAGTTTCAGACTGCCGAAGGCTTCATATTCCTGATAGCAGATCCATCCGCCGCAGATAAGGATCATGATAATCAGGTCCTCAAAAAAATAAAGGCCTGTCTTTATCCTGATAACGTACCATTCAATACTGTGAACTATGGAATTTACTTTTTTAGATTGTCTTTTGTCACTCTTCTGACTTGATGACATATCCCACTCCCCGCACTGTCTGAATCATTTTTACGCCAAAGGCATCATCGATTTTGGTTCTTAAGTACCTTACGTATACATCTACGATATTTGTCTCCCCTACGTAATCGTAGCCGCACACTTTTTCCAGAAGAGTATCTCTTGATAAAACTATATCCTTGTTCTGAAGAAGGGTCTCAAGCATCAAAAACTCTCTGTTGGTAAGGGCTATGCTCTGGCCGTCGAATTTCACTTCTCTCTTCTTTTCGTCAAGCCTTAAGCTCCCCCAGGTATACACGCCTTCTTCGGCAGATGCCGCATCTGCCCCGCCCAAGTTGGCGGCGCCCACTCTTCCGTGGAGTTTAAGGGCAACTCTTACTCTTGCAAGAAGTTCTTCGATGGCGAAGGGTTTAGTGATATAATCAACCGCTCCCGCGTCCAAACCGCTGACCTTGTCCATAACAGCATCTCTGGCTGTAAGAAGTATAGTCGGAGTAGGATTGGTCTGGGAAAGTCTCCTCAGTACCTCAAGTCCGTTAAGTCCCGGAAGCATAATATCCAGAAGTATAAGGTCAAAAGAATTATCGGACGCGAGTCTTAGTCCCTCGCGTCCGTCATATGCCTTGGTTACTTCATAACCTTCATGTTTTAGTTCCAGTTCTATGAACCTTGCCAGTTTTTCTTCGTCTTCTACTATCAGTAAATGTGCTGCCATGTTGTCTCCGTTATGTAAGCATAATGCTTGGAATCGTATTAATTACTGCTTGCTGTTGTTGAAGCTGTTCTTAAGATCTTCTGCTGTGTTGGAGCAAACGTCCATTGCTTTGTTTGCCTGATGAAGATCCATCTCGCTTTCGCTTACGAAGTTATATCTCCACTCAAAGAACAGTGAAATGATAAAGAGTATGATGCATGCATGCCATGCGATAAGAAGTACAAGAAGGAGGCCCCAAAGCGGAACATTGATTACTTCGCTATCTTTGTGCTTTGCAATAAAGTGAATGTCGCAGCACTGCTTCCATACTCTGTTAATAAAGGAGCCCACCTTTGAACCGAAGCTTTCGCTGTCGGCCTTTCTTTCCTGGGCAGATACGGTGCTCTTCACATCGCTGTACTGTGAGTAATTGTCTTCGCTGCTTGTGGTATACTGTGAATACTTGGGGGCCTGAACCTTTCCAAGATTCTCAAGATAAACCATGGCATCAAGAATATCACCGTCGGATGCCCTGAGAGCATCTCTTGCTTCCTCGTAGCTTACGTTTGCCTTTTCTCTTAACTTTTCAACTTTTTCGAATTCATCCATTGTTATAATCCTTTCTTCCCCTCGGGAACCGTATTTGTTGTTTACAATGCCTACTATACAGGCCGTAAATTAACGGGTCCTTTAAGAAAGATTAAAAACAGATTAAAAAATAATTTATTTTTAATTAGCGGTTTTGCTTTCCTGATTCTTTTTAACGTTTACGATAATCTCATCTATGGAAGATACGGTAATAAATGCACCATCGCAGGATGCATTGATTGCCTCCCTGAACTTCTGAAGTTCAAAGTAGGTAACGTAACAAATGAGTGTCTTGTTGTCTCCCGCAACCGCACCGGACGAATTCATAACGGTACAGGTTTTTTTCATGTCTTCCTTTATCCACTTAATAATGGGCTCGGGATTCTTTGTAATAATAGTAACCTGCTTGATGGCCTGGAATCTGTCCGTAAAGTGGTCGATCACGGCAGTTGCCACTATGTAAACAAGGAGGCTAAGCAGCGCACTGTTACGGTTAATAAGAAGGAAGGCCGCCGTGTAGACACAGGCATTAAAAGTTATGAGTATTCCCGTCAAGCTGATGCTGATGCCCTTTATCTCAGAAATCTTGCTTACTATCATGGCAGCAAGGATTTCGGAACCGTCGATACATCCGCCGGCGCGGAGAATAAGTGACAATCCCGCACCAAGTATGGCACCGCCGAATATAACCGCAATAAAATGCTCCGTGTTAAGAACGAAGGGCATCTTTTCAAATATATCAAGTCCCAGCATATAGGCTGCCG
>CACYBJ010000183.1 GCA_902772565.1 uncultured Lachnospiraceae bacterium
CACATAGTCTGATTAAATCTCGGAACGGTTTCCGTACATCTTCTCATAGTACTTTGTGTACTCGCCGGAAATGATTTCTTCCCACCACTCCCTGTTGTTGAGATACCAGTCAATGGTCTTCTTGATACCGTCCGCAAACTTGGTTTCCGGAAGCCATCCGAGTTCGTTGTGGATCTTTGTGGGATCGATGGCATATCTTCTGTCATGACCCTTTCTGTCCTCAACATGAACAATAAGGCTTTCGGGTTTTCCCAGCTCCTTACAGATGAGCTTGACAATGTCAATGTTCCTCATTTCATTATGACCGCCCACATTGTAAACCTCGCCTACTCTTCCCTTATGGATAATAAGGTCGATGGCACGGGCATGGTCCTCAACATAGAGCCAGTCTCTTACATTTATACCCTCGCCGTAAACAGGAAGGTTCTTGTCATTAAGAGCATTGGCGATCATTAAAGGAATGAGCTTCTCCGGGAAGTGGTACGGACCGTAGTTGTTTGAGCATCTGCTGATGGAAACCGGAAGTCCGTAGGTTCTGTGATATGCAAGAACCAGAAGGTCTGCGCCTGCCTTGGAGCTTGAGTAAGGTGAGCTTGTATGAATAGGAGTTTCCTCGGTGAAGAACAGGTCCGGTCTGTCAAGAGGAAGGTCTCCGTAAACTTCATCGGTAGATACCTGGTGATAACGCTCGATTCCGTACTTTCTGCAGGCATCCATTAATACAGCTGTTCCGAGGATGTTGGTCTGAAGGAAAATCTCGGGATTCTCAATAGACCTGTCAACATGTGATTCGGCAGCAAAGTTTACAACGATGTCCGGCTTTTCCTCTTCAAAAAGCGCATATACGGCATCTCTGTCGCAGATATCTGCCTTTACGAATCTGAAATTGGGATTATCCATTACATTCTTAAGTGTCGAAAGATTACCTGCATAGGTAAGCTTATCAAGACAGATTATTCTGTAATCCGGATAGGTATCAAGCATATGGAATACGAAATTGCTTCCGATGAATCCCGCACCGCCTGTAACTATTACTGTTTTTTTCATGTTTCCTCTTTCCGAACAAACTCTGTTCTAAAACAATTATTTATTCTTTAGATGTGTGCTTAACAACTCAAACATGTATTATACCATATCTTGATATAAAATACACGCCTATTTACATAGTCTGGTTTTTAGCCTCTTAATTCCTTTTTGATGTTCTCTGCCAGTTCTTTCATTTCCGAAGCGTTATTCATTACGCTTTCCGTGATCTCGGCACCCGAAAGCATTCTGGAAAGTTCTTCAGTCATTTCTTCAATTCCCAGTTTCACTATTTCGGTTCTGGTCCTTCCGCCTTCCTCATGCTTTTCAATTCGGTAATGACAGTCGGCCATGGCTGCTATCTGCGGCAGATGCGTAATACAGATAACCTGCCTTTCCGAGGATATAAGAGCCATTTTCTCTGCAGCTTTCTGGGCGGTACGTCCGCTGATTCCCGTATCGATTTCGTCGAATACCAGGGTCTCGGTACCGAAGCTTGCGGCACTTGCGGATTTAATGGCAAGCATAACTCTGGAAAGTTCGCCTCCGCTGGCGCATTTGCCGAGAGGTTTTACATCCTCTCCGAGGTTCGCCGAGAAGTAGAAAACCACATCCTCGTCGCCGTACTCGGAATACTTTCCCGTTTCTTCGAAATGTATTTCAAAAGCCGGATGCTCGAAGTTGAGTTCCAAAAGCGCATCGTTTATCTTGCCTGTAAGAGCTTCTGCTGCTTTTCGTCTTGCTTTTCGGAGCACATCACAGGCAGCCTTAAGTTCTGCCTCTTTCTCCGAAAGATCTTTTCTCAGTTTTTCGATATAGCCGTCAAGGTCCGAATTCTTGGCAACGGCTTCTTCGGCAGATTCGGCATAGGCAAGAATCTCTTCTATGCTTTTTCCGTATCTGCTTTTGAATTTATTAATAAGATCCAGTCTTTCGCTTACTTCTCCGAATTCTTCTTCGGTGCCGGAGTACTTTTCGGAAATGCTTCGCAGTTTATAAACCACGTCGGATATTTCCTCCGCAATAAGATCCAGACTGTTTTCACATTCCGCGATTTCTTTATCAAGGGCGGATGCACGCCTTAGTTCTCCCGCAGCACGGCTCACCATGTCGGATACGTTTCCCATGCCGCCGGATAATGCGGCAGATGCAGCCTCCGTCTCTTCAAGAATACGGTCGGAAGACGAAAGCACTCTGTAGCGCTCCTCCAGCGTCTCGTCCTCTCCGGGACGAAGTTCCGCCTTTCTAATCTCATCGGCCTCGTAGGTAAGAAGATCTATTTCATGATCGCTCCTGCGTCCGGAGTTTTCGGTCTCCGAAAGGATTCCCAAAGCCTTTCTCCACTGTCCGTAGGCGATGCGTACATTTTCAAGAGCCTTCTCGTTTTCCGCGGAAAAAGCATCGATTATGTTTCTCTGTCCGTCCTTGTAAAGAAGGGACTGATGCTCATGCTGTCCGTGAAGGTCTATCAGTTCCTGTGCCACTTCCTTTAAAATCTTGGCTGATACGGTCTCACCGTTGATCCTGGAAACGCTTTTTCCGGCAGATGTAACCTTCCTGGAAATAACAATCTCTCCGTCGTCAAATGACAGATCGTTGGCTTCAAAGATTTCCTTTACCTTATCGCTCTTGGTTTCAAAAGTGATCTCAGCCAAAGCAAAATCTCCATATGAACCTGCCATTTCTTTGGTAAACTTACCGCCGAGGGCGGCATTTACGGAACCTATGAGAAGGGATTTTCCTGCGCCGGTTTCACCGGTAAGAACATTGAATCCCCCGTCAAAGGAAATGTCCGCCTCATCAATAATGGCAAAATTTTTCACATGAAGATTTGTAAGCATTATTTCTCCGGATTATAATTCGTCTGCGTTTTCTACGTTGTGATATACGTTCTGTACATCATCGTCGCTGTCAAGAAGGTCCATGATTCTCTGGAAGTTCTTGATATCTGTTTCGTCTGTAAGAGTCACGTAGGTCTGAGGAATCATTGAAACCTCGGCACTCGCCATGGCAATGCCTTCTTTTTCAAGGTTTTCTCTTACTGCCGAAAAGTCATCCGGAGCGGTATAGATTTCATAGCAGTCTTCCTCTTCGGACATGTCTTCCGCACCTGCATCAAGAGCGATCATCATAAGGTCGTCTGCATCCATGGAGCATTCTTCCTTGTCGATAATGATTTCACCCTTCCGGTCAAACATGTATGATACGCAGCCCTGTGTACCGATGGATCCCTGTCCCTTTGTGAAACAGTTACGTACATTGGAAGCTGTTCTGTTCTTGTTGTCTGTAAGGCCTTCTACGATAATAGCCGAACCCTTGGGGCCGTATCCTTCGTAGGTTACGAATTCGTAGTCTACGGCATTGCCGTCGCCTGCTGCCTTTTTGATACTTCTTTCGATGGTATCGTTAGGCATGTTGTTGGACTTGGCCTTGGCAATAATATCTCTGAGTCTTGAGTTATTGTCCGGATCTGCGCCGCCTTCTTTAACGGCTACAGCTATTTCACGGCCGATCTGGGTAAAGATTCTTCCCTTGGCGGCATCGTTCTTCTCTTTCTTGTGTTTGATGTTGGCAAATTTCGAATGTCCTGACATCTTTTTTACTCCTTTTTGATTTTTATATACCGAATTCAGAGCCCTATTTTATCAGCTCTGTCAGTTTCGTACTTACTGCTATGGCATCCTTTTCGGAGCGCATAACGCACATTACGGTATCATCTCCCGCAATGCTTCCCACCATTTCGGGTTCCTTCATGGCATCTATGGCAGATCCCACCGCCGGAGCCATGCCCGAATTACATTTTATAACGATTATGTTAACCGCATAATCAACTTTTCTTACGGCTTCCTTAAGGATGGTATTGTGCCTTCTGTGCTCGTCCGTAAAGTCCCTGCTTTCGTTAAGGCGCACATAGTGCTGCCTGCCGCCGGCACCTACCATTTTAGAGAGTTTTAATTCTCTTATGTCTCTTGAAACCGTAGCCTGAGTCACATCAAATCCCATGGCCTTAAGGCTTTCGCAAAGTTCCTCCTGGGTTTCGATGTACCTTTCGTCGATCAGGTTTAAGATTGCATTCTGACGCAGTTTTTTCATGTTCCGTCCTCTATTATCTGCCTGTCATTTTGGTGTTAAGTGTTTCGATAAATGACATTCCCGGCAGCATACACATTTTACATGAATAACGGGACTTTTCAATAACCACTTCGTCATCCGGTTTCATGGTGGTGTAATCTTCGCCGTCTACGGTAACGTAGGCTGTTTCATTCATTCTGTGTTTGGTTCCGAAGGTTCTGATCTTAACTCTGTCATCTCCGGATATGATAATACTTCTGGCATTGAAGGAATGAGGGCAGATAGGCGTAATTATCATGGCATTGACCATAGGTGTCACTATAGGGCCTGCGGCGCTTAAGTTGTAACCTGTGGATCCCGTAGGAGTTGAAATGATGATTCCGTCTGCCTCATAGGTTCCGAAATGCTGATCGTTAACATAGACCTCAAGTCCGATAAGGTGGGAGAAACCTCCCTGGGTAATGGCAATATCGTTTAAGGCTGTGGAAATCTCATGACCTTCCTTAACGCAGATGAGCTGCATTCTGTGCTCCAGCTTGTAATTGTCGGCCATAAGGTCGTCAATTGCGGCAAATGCCGCAGGAATCTCGGTCATGGTAAGAAAGCCCAGGCTTCCCATGTTTATTCCGAGGAAAGGCTTGTCAAGCTTTCCGTAATCCTTAACGGATCTGAGGAAAGTACCGTCGCCTCCCAGAACAATAATGCAGTCGGTGTCTTCCGGCACCTCACCGCTGATGGTTGCCTTGCCGCCCTTTGATCTGATATAGGCCGATAACTCTTCTGCCTTGTCCATGGTATTGGGTTTTGTCTTGTTAAGATCAAAATAGAAGTTTTTCATTCGAGCTCCTTATGGGCATCTTCAACTATTGCCATAGCGCTGTCAAAGAATGCAGAGTTGTCATTTCCGACTGCTTCCTCGTTCTTCTTCATGTAAAGCAGATATTCTATGTTGCCTTCCGGTCCTTTGACCGGTGAATATGTAAGGGAAAGGATTTCAAATCCCATGGCTTGTGAAAAGGAAAGTATCTCTTTTATTACTTCAATATGGGTATCTTTGTCTCTTACTACACCCTTCTTTCCTACCTTTTCTCTTCCGGCTTCAAACTGGGGCTTTATGAGGCAGACTATTTCCGCCCCTTCTTTCATCAGTTCCTTTACCGGTCCCAGAACCTTGGTAAGGGAAATAAAAGCCACATCTATTGACACAAAGTCCACAGGTTCGCCGATGTCTTCCGGAGTCACATAACGGATGTTGGTTTTTTCCATGCTTACAACTCTGGGGTCCTGTCTTAACTTCCAGGCCAGCTGGTTGGTGCCCACATCTACGGCATATACCTTAACGGCGCCGTTTTGAAGCATGCAGTCCGTGAATCCGCCGGTGGAGGAACCTACGTCCATACAGGTGAGTCCCGTAAGGTCAAGGGAATTAAACTCCACTGCTTTTTCAAGCTTAAGTCCTCCTCGGCTTACATACTTTAATTTCTTGCCGCGAACTTCGATTTTTACATCTTCGGGAAACATGGAACCTGCTTTGTCTTCACGGGAATCGCCGACGAAAACATCACCGGCCATGATCATGACCTTGGCTTTTTCCCTGGACTCTGCCAGCCCCTGTTCCACCAAAAGAACATCAAGTCTTTTTTTCATTTAACGTACCGTTCGTATTATCCTTTTTTAAGGCTTCTCTTCGTAAGGTCACAGGCGCAGGTATATACCGCATCTGCCGTAAGACCGTACTTCTCCCTCAAATAGTCGGGAGTGCCGTGAGGAATAAATGCATCGGGAAGGCAGATGCATTTCATCTTGCCCTTGTAGCCTCTTTCCGAGAGTTTAGCCTCTATTCTCTCGCCGATGCTTCCGGATCTTACTGTTTCGGAAACAATGATTACCGCCTTGTGTTTCGATATCTTATCAAGCATTTCTTCATCGATGGGATTTGAGAATCTTATGTTAATAAGACTCACTGATTTTCCTTCGGAAATCAGTCGTTCCGCCGCCGGTTTTGCAATGGCTGCCGCGGAGCCCAAAGAAAGAATTGCTATGTCGCTTCCGC
>CACYBJ010000184.1 GCA_902772565.1 uncultured Lachnospiraceae bacterium
CTTAATGAAGCAAGTGTCGCCAGCGGCAGCGAGATCCTTGTCTGCAAGGGTGGAGACTTCGCAGATTCCCTTTCGGCATCTGCCGTTGGAAAGCCCATACTTCTGGTGGGCGGAAGAGTCAGCGCAAGACAGATAAGCTGGCTTAACGCTCACGGAAATAACAATAAGTTCTACCTTATCGGCGGAACGGGAGCAGTTACAACCTACGTTGATGATGCCCTGAAGTCTTACGGAACAACGGAAAGAGTATACGGTAACAACCGATTTGAAACATCCGTTGCCATCGCAAAGAAATTCTTCAGTAACCCCACAAGACTTGTGCTTGCTTACTCCCAGACAGCCTGGGACGGTCTTTCTGCAGGACCTCTTGCAGCAAAGCTCGGAGCTCCGCTCATTCTTACACTTAACAGTGATAAGTGGGTGCCTACGGCATCTGCCTATGTGAAGAGTAACGCGACAGGACTTAAGGAAAGTTTCGTACTTGGCGGAACAGCTCTTATAAACGAAACCAACGCTCAGAAGATTTTTGAAGGAAAATAAAAACCGGGCTAAGCCGCCCGGAACAAAGGAAGTTGTTAAATGCTTAGTGTTATACTGCCGGCCTACAATGAGGCTCAGATGATTGATGCTGCCATGCGCAGAATTCACGAGATCCTCAAAGAGGCCAAGATTCCGTACGAGATCATTTTTGTAAATGACGGGTCTACGGACGGTACAAAAGAGGAAATTGAAAAGGCGGCAAACCTTAACTCAAGAGTTCGCGGTCTGTGTTTTTCCAGGAATTTCGGAAAAGAGGCGGCTATTTATGCAGGCCTTGCAGATGCGGCAGGGGACTGCGCAGTGGTACTTGACTGCGACCTGCAGCATCCGCCGGAAAAGATAGTGGACATGTACCGCCTCTGGCAGGACGGTTATGATGTTATCGAAGGCGTAAAGAAGAGCCGCGGCAAGGAGTCAAAGGGCCATGCCTTTGCGGTAAAGGGCTTTTACAAGATGATTTCCAAGGCCACCGGTGTGGACATGGAAAATGCCTCCGACTTCAAGCTTTTAGACAGAAAGGCCATCGATACTCTAATAAACATCCCTGAGAAAAACATGTTCTTCAGAGCCATGTCTTCCTGGATCGGCTTTAAGACCATAAGCGTTGAGTATGACGTGGCAGAGCGTACCGCAGGCACCACCAAGTGGTCCACAAAGTCCCTTTTCAGATACGCTCTTTCAAACATAACAAGCTTCACCACTGCACCCATGGAACTGGTAACGATACTTGGTATTATCACCTTTGTTACCGGCCTGATCCTTTCCGTAGTGGCCCTTGTTCAGAAAATCCGGGGCGTGGCCCTGGGCGGTTTCACCACCGTTATTATCCTGCTTTGTATATTCAGCAGTATAATTATGATTTCTCTGGGTATTATCGGCTTTTACATCGCCAAGATCTATGACGAAGTCAAAGGCCGCCCGAGATATATTATTTCAGAAATTATAGAGAGGAAGAAGTAGAAGCCTTAAGCTGCGAGCCCGCAGGGTGCGGCAGCAGGGTACCTTAGATTAAATGCTTTTTAGTTCAGTAATTTTCCTATGGATATTCCTGCCGGTGGTTTTTATCGGCAGTTTTATCCTGGACAGGATAGCAGGAAATAAAGCAGCCAACGTGCTGCTTCTCGTTGCCAGCATATTCTTTTATGCCTGGGGCGAGCCCGTATATGTGCTGCTGATGCTTTTTTCCATAGCAGCCAATTTCATCTTCGGAATCATAGTTGCGAAGAGTACGGGGCACAAAAAAATATGGCTTTTCGCGTCGGTTCTCGTAAACCTGGCCCTTATTATGTACTTTAAGTACGCAGCCATGCTTGTCGGTACCGTAAATACTCTTTTCGGTGCCTCGTTTACCATACGCGAAATCGCCCTGCCCATAGGTATTTCCTTTTTTACATTCCAGGCCATGTCCTACGTAATAGACGTGTACCGCGGGGAATGCGAAGCTCAGAAAAACGTATTTAAACTGGCTTTATACATTTCCTTTTTCCCTCAGCTGATTGCCGGCCCGATTGTTAAATACAAGGACATTGCCGAACAGATCGACAACCGAAAGCGGACGAGCACTCAGACGGCTCTCGGCATCCGCCGTTTTGTTTACGGCTTTGCCAAGAAAATATTAATAGCCAATACACTTGCGGAAGCGGCAGATGCCCTCTACCAGATCGGCGTAGACAACATTACGGGAGTCATCAGCATAACGGCGGCACTGTTTTATACCTTCCAGATTTACTATGATTTCTCCGGCTATTCCGATATGGCCATCGGCCTCGGTAAGATGTTCGGATTCGAGTTTAAGGAGAACTTCCTCTATCCATACACATCTCTTTCCGTAAGGGAGTTCTGGAGAAGATGGCATGTTTCCCTGGGCTCCTGGTTCAGAGACTATGTTTACATTCCTCTGGGAGGAAGCAGACGCGGCATCCGCCGTACCTGTATAAATCTTCTCATAGTATTTTTCCTTACGGGACTCTGGCACGGTGCAAGCTGGAGCTTTGTGCTCTGGGGACTTTTCCATGGAACCTTCCTTCTCATGGAAAGAACGCCTTTCGGTAAATTCCTTGACAAACACAAAGCCTTTGGCTGGGTTTACACCTGTCTGGTGGCTCATGTGGGCTGGGTATTCTTCAGAGTCGAGGACATAAAAACCGCAGTTATTCATATTATCAGAATGCTGCTTCCCTGGAGATATACCACAGGTAGGTATTCCGTATGGGAATTTGTAAACAATCGTATGGTATTTACGCTTGTTATCGCGGTTTTGGGAATGGGTGTCATTCAGAGACTGGTTCCCGAAAAACTTGCGAAGAAATGGAAGTACTCCGCAGTGGAAATTGCTTTCTGTACGGTGCTTCTCGTACTTTGTATTTCAAGCCTTGCGGCCAATACATATAATCCCTTTATTTATTTCAGATTCTAAGACCGGACTGTTAGGCAGAGCTTAATCATCGGTTCGGTTTGCAGGTATGTTAATTGAAAGTATTTAAGAAAGAAAATATAGTAATTGCGCTTTTTGTGATAATTATAGGGACGCCCTATCTCATCTGGCCCCTTATCAAAAACCATGTTAATGCCGAAAGCGCAGAGAAGCGAGAACTGGCAGCCTGTCCGACTCTTGAGCTAAGCAAAGAGTCGCTGGATGCGTTTCCGGCGGCTTTTGAGACCTATATAAACGATCATATGCCGTTAAGGAATCAGCTCATAATGACCAACAGTGCTTTAAACTATCATGTATTTGCCACCTCATCCAATGAGGATGTGCTGGTAGGTAAAGACGGCTGGCTGTTCTATGTGAAGAAGAGCGACGGCAATCCGCTGGCCAATTACCTCGGAAAGAACCTTCTTTCCGAGGCTCAGCTTAGAACCATAGCCGATAATGTGATTAAGACTCAGGAAAATCTTGCCAAAGAAGGCACGGAGTTCATCATAATGGTGAATCCCAACAAAGAGCATGTTTACCCTGAGTATATGCCGGATATTTACGATACTCCCGCCGATATGTATATCACGAAGCAGATTGTGGACTACCTTAAGGCCAACACCGATGTGACTGTTGTTTACACTCTGGACAGCCTTCTTGCTGCCAAGGAAGCACTTGGGGATGACACTCTTCTTTACAGAAAGACGGATTCCCACTGGAACCGTCTCGGCACCTATATCGCAACGGCGGAACTTATGAAAGAAACAGGCGTTTCCCTGCCTGATTACGATTCTTCCGAAGTGAGTATAGTAAAAACCGACGATATTCCGGGAGACCTTTCGGACATGCTGGGACTTGGAAATCTGGTTGATCCGGGAAGTCTCTGGGAAGTAACAGGTTATGATGAGCATAACTATAAAATAACCGAGGCAGATGAAAAGCCCTACACCACAGGTACGGCAACAGGTGCCTGCCCCAAGAAGATTCTTATAAGGCGTGACTCCTTCGGCGAGCATATGAAGGAGATCATTGCTGCGAGCTACAATGAGTCGGTGCTGGTGCATCAGCTTGTATTTGATAATGAAGTGATAAAGAGGGAGAAACCGGACATTTTTGTTTATGAAGTTGTAGAGAGAAACCTAACCTCTCTTTTGAATTATGTATATGAGTAGAAAACGGCTTTAACGGAAATGATTTTTGTAAGGGCTATGGGGAGCCCGTAAACAGCACGAAAAGCCGGGAAGTTTCGGGAAGGAATATTGGGAATGAACACTTACAGCAAGAGAGTTTCAACGCTGGCCGAGAAAATGAAGAAACAGGGGATAGACGCCTGTCTTATTCCCATGTGCGATGACCATGGCTCGGAGTATGTTGGGGATTACTACAAAAACATTAAATATTTCACGGGCTTTACCGGTTCTGCCGGTACGCTCTTAGTTACTGCCGTCAGACGCCAGATAAAAGGACAGTCGGCCTATGCCGCCTATCTCTGGACCGACGGCAGATATTTTATCCAGGCATCGGAAGAACTTAAGGGCAGCGGCATCAGCCTGATGAAAGCCGGTGAGGAGGGAGTTCCGACGGTGACGGAGTTCCTTTCCTCAGTTAAAAAATCCGTAATGGAAACAGAGGAGGAAAGGCTGGCCGAAAGCGATGAGGAAGTCGCTTCGGAGGGAATAAGAAAGTTTACCATCGCCCTTGACGGAAAGCTTTTTACCACCCCTTCAGTGGAAGGCCTTGCCCGGGCCGTAGGTGCCGTAAAGGGCGGCGATGCGGCGCTGGTTACCGAAACGGACATAATCGATGAAGTTATAGATGACGACGAAGGCTTCACACGACCGGATATGCCGCAGGCAGCCATCTGGGAGCTGGCTCCCAGCTTTGCGGGAATCACAAGAGAAGAGAAGGTGGGCACCCTCCGGGATGAAATGGAGGCCATGATAAATGCCGACGGAAAAAGGGCCCAGGCTTTTGTGATCACGGCTCTCGACGAAATTGCATGGCTTTTTAATCTTCGCGGCGGGGATGTGGACTACAATCCGGTATTTCTGGCATATGCCATA
>CACYBJ010000185.1 GCA_902772565.1 uncultured Lachnospiraceae bacterium
CAAGAGCGCCGTTATCGGAATTAAGAGCCTTTTCCTGTCTGTTAAGGGAAACGATAAGACCCTTTATTTCTACGTTGGCAGCAGCTTTGATCTTCGGATAGGTTTCATCTATGGACTTGCCGGATGTGGTAACATCCTCAATCATGATAACTCTGTCGCCGTCCTTAAGCTTGCTTCCGAGAAGACCGCCCTTATCTGCACCGTGATCCTTTTCTTCCTTACGGTCCGAGCAATATCTTACTTCCTTGCCGTAAAGATTATGATAACCGATGGCTGTGGCAACGCTTAAAGGAATACCTTTATAGGCCGGTCCGAATAATACATCAAAGTCATCGCCGTAATTGTCATGAATTGCCTTGGCATAGTATTCGCCAAGTTTCATGAGCTGATAACCCGTAACATAGTCCCCGGCATTCATAAAGAATGGGGATTTTCTTCCGCTCTTAAGAGTAAAGTCGCCGAATTTAAGAACTCCGGACTCCACCATAAAATCAATAAATTCTTCTTTATACTGTTCCATTCCTGACCTCCGTTATTTAACGCATCCAATAAGATCGTTAATATCCTCTACATTGTTGCGTTTCATAAAATCTTCAATTCCATCCACAACCTTGGCTGTAACAGCCGGGTCGTTAAAGCCCGCAGTTCCTACACTTACAAGACTTGCTCCTGCCATGATAAATTCAAGAGCATCTTCTGCAGATGCAATACCGCCCATTCCTATAATCGGAATCTTAACTGCCTGTGCGCACTGATATACCATTCTGACAGCCACAGGCTTAATGCATGGGCCCGAAAGACCGCCGGTCTTGTTGGCAAGAGCAAAACTCCTGCGATTAATATCGATTTTCATGCCTGTAATGGTATTGATAAGAGAAATACCGTCGGCACCGCCTGCTTCAGCAGCCCTGGCCATTTCGGTAATATCCGTTACGTTGGGACTGAGTTTCATTACCACCGGCTGCCTTGCTACCTTCTTCAATGCTTTTGTGATGTTCTCGATCATTACGGGATTGGTACCGAAAGCAATACCGCCATGCTTAACATTCGGACAGCTGATATTGATTTCGAGAAGATCTGCATTTGAATCGCGAAGACGTTCAACAGCAGCCACATATTCTTCTTCAGAATGACCGCAGACATTAACCACTATCCTTGTGTCATACTTTTCAAGGAATGGCAGATCCCTTTTCATGAAAAGATCCAGTCCCGGATTCTGAAGTCCTATTGCATTAAGCATACCGGAAGCGGTTTCTGCTATTCTCGGAGTCGGATTTCCTTCCCACGGAGTAATAGCAACACCCTTTGTAACAACGCCGCCGAGTTTGTTAAGATCCACAAATTCGGAAAATTCCATACCGGATCCGAAGGTTCCCGAGGCTGTCATAACAGGATTCTTAAAATCTATACCTGCAAAATTGATTTTTGTATTCATAGTATGTCTAAAACCTTTGTATATTAAATATCCAGCACATCCGCATCAAAAACAGGGCCTTCTTTGCAGATTCTCGCATTGTTTACCTGACTGTGTGCATCCTTTTCTTTGGTTTTGGTAACGCATGCAAGGCAGGCACCGATACCGCAGGCCATCTTTTCCTCAAGAGATACAAAGGCCTTCTTTGAATTTACTTTGGCGTAGCCCACAAGACCTCTTAACATAGGCATGGGACCGCAGGCGCAAAGCACGCCGCTTTCCACGGCATTTTCCTTAATGCAGTCAATTACGTTTCCGTGAGTACCTATGGAGCCGTCATCGGATGAGTAGAACACGTCGGCATATGCCTTAAACTCCTCATCCAGGAATGTATCGTTGCTGCGATAGCCAAGCACCGCATTGATTTTTGCGGAAGGATAGGCATCCTTGTAGGCTTTGCAAAGTCCCAGCATGGGAGGAATACCGATACCGCCGCCTACCACGGTAAGAGGTGCGTCACCGGCAATCTCGTTAAGTTCGTTAATATCATAACCGTTTCCCAAAGGTCCGACTACGGAAATAGTCATGCCTGCGGTAAGACGCGCAAACTCGGCAGTTCCCGCACCTGCTACTCTGAAAACAAGGCGGATGGTACCTTTCCCCGTATCATAGCCGCAAATGCTTATGGGACGCGGCAGAAGTCTCGAAGGATCTTTAGTATATAAAGACACAAATTGACCCGGTCTGGCCTGGCCTGCCATTTCCGGGGAGTGAATCGTCATACTGTATATTCCTTGGGATATTTCCTCGTTTGAGAGGATGTTTACCTCAAGCTTTTTCATTTTCTTTACCATTGCAGGCGCAGTGCCCGTAAGGTAACTCGCCTGCTTTGTTACCTGCGGGTTCGAAAGAATTCTTTCAAACAGATAATATTATGTTACATAAAATACTTCTGTATTATATACGATAATAATAAAGAATACAACAAAAACCCTCAACCTAACATAGTCTTGAAAACTACATCTGATTGTAGTAAAATATTTTAGCGTATGCAAAAAAGGAATTAAGAGTAAGTGCAATGACAAATAACAACAATAATGAAAATTTAGCTCTTGGTATCGACATCGGTTCCACTACGGTTAAGATTGCCATTATCGATAAAAACGGCGAGGTTTTATTCTCGGATTACGAGAGACATTTTGCCAACATTCAGTCCACTCTTGCCCTGCTTTTAAAGAAAGCCATGGAAAAGATCGGTGACTGCAGTGTCAGTGCGGTAATCACAGGTTCCGGCGGACTTACCATTGCAAAACACCTTGGTGTTTCTTTTACTCAGGAAGTAGTTGCTGTTGCAACTGCTCTTACTCATTATGCCCCTCAGACCGACGTAGCCATCGAGCTTGGCGGCGAGGATGCCAAAATCATTTACTTTAACAACGGCATAGACCAGAGAATGAACGGCATATGCGCCGGCGGTACAGGCTCCTTTATCGACCAGATGGCAAGCCTTCTTAATACCGACGCTTCCGGCCTTAACGAATATGCCAAATCCTATAACGAAATCTATCCCATCGCCGCACGCTGCGGTGTATTCGCAAAAACAGATATACAGCCTCTCATTAACGAAGGCGCTACAAAGCCGGACCTTTCGGCTTCTATTTTCCAGGCCGTAGTAAACCAGACTATTTCAGGACTTGCCTGCGGTAAACCTATCCGCGGCCACGTTGCCTTTCTCGGCGGTCCTCTTCACTTCCTTACGGAACTTAAGGCCTGCTTCATAAGAACTCTTAAACTTGACGACGAGCACATTATCGACCCGGACAACTCACATCTGTTTGCTGCCATCGGATCTGCCATGACCAGTGACATGAAGGATTTCTTTAAGCTTTCCGACATGCATGACAAACTGGAGAACGGCATTGCCATGGCCTTTGAAGTAAACAGAATGGAGCCTTTGTTCAAAGATGAAGCCGAGTACGAGAAGTTCCGCAAACGTCATGCAATTCACACAGTAAAGAAAGGGGAACTTGCCTCCTACGAAGGTGACTGTTTCCTCGGTATCGATGCCGGTTCCACCACCACAAAGCTGGCTCTTGTGGGGGATGACGG
>CACYBJ010000186.1 GCA_902772565.1 uncultured Lachnospiraceae bacterium
ATGGTGAAAGTAAACTCCGGCGTAAAATATCTTTATGTTGTAGTTCCGGAAGAAGAAGGCTACAGATATATTTGGGATGCCGGCGATCCGGATGTTAACGAAGGTGTATGTGATCTCGGAGACTTTGACGAATACTATCAGGGCGGCAAAAAAGTTATGAGAGGAGCATTTTTCGGCTCCGGAAAAAATAATGAATTCCTGATAACAGACAACAGTGAATATGGCGCGGTTGCATCCGCATTTGTCACCGCACACGATTCGGCTGGTAATCCTGCCGTGCTTGTGTGTGTTGACATTTCAATGGAGCAGATAAAGTCCGATATTTATCTGTTCAATTTGTTGATCGTAACGTTTATCATTGTCATAATGGTTCTTTTCTCGTGGTCAATGTATCTGTATCTGACAAGAACCATTGTTTTCCCTGTGAAAAAACTTGACGGTATCGTTGAACACTTCGTTGAAGAACAGATGAAAAACGAAGAAGAACTTGTGACAGGTATAAATACGGGAGATGAAATAGAAAACCTTGCAGAATCCTTCTCCAGCATGGCCACCGAACTTAGGACCTATATGATCAACTTCGAAAAGGCCGTAAAGGAAAAAGAAAGAATAGGTACCGAGCTTAATGTCGCCACAAAGATTCAGGCAGACATGCTTCCGAGTGTATTTCCGGCATTTCCCGACAGAAAAGACTTTGATATTTTTGCATCAATGACACCGGCCAAAGAGGTCGGAGGTGATTTCTATGACTTCTTCATGATCGATGACGATCATATTGCGCTTGTTATGGCAGACGTTTCCGGAAAGGGAGTTCCTGCGGCGCTCTTTATGGTAATATCAAAGACGTTGATTAAGACCAGGACGCTTGCCGGTGGTACGCCCGGTGAAATACTTTACGATGTAAACAATCAGCTTTGTGAAGGTAACGAGGCAGGTCTCTTTGTTACCGTATGGCTTGCGATAGTTGAAATATCAACAGGAAAAGTTGTTTCCGTAAATGCAGGGCATGAGCATCCTGCAATAAAACACCGTGACGGCAGTTTTGAGCTTGATATTTACAGACACGGAATGCCTCTTGCTGCTATGGAAGGCGTGAAATTCAAAGAACGTGAATTCGAAATGGGAAGAGGAGACATACTGTTCGTATATACAGACGGAGTTCCGGAAGCTACGGACAGCAGGAATGAGCTTTACGGCGCCGAAAGAATGGTTGAGACATTAAACAGCCTAAAAGATGAAGATGTTTCCGCAATACTTAAAGGAATCAAAAACAGCGTTGATGAGTTTGTCGGTGAGGCGGAGCAGTTTGACGATCTTACCATGCTGGCATTTAAACTGTCGGATTAAACTGTCGTATTTAGGAACGGACGATGAAAAAAACTGAGACAAATATAGTACTGTTCTCCGTAATGCTCTGCTGGGCGTCGGCCTACGTATTCATGAAGAGCCTTCCGGACGAGCTCAGCAATTTCGGATATCTTGCGCTTATGAACGGTCTGGCCGGGATAATCATGGCCGCATGCTTTCACAAAAAACTGAGATTCATAAACAAGAGCAATCTGAAACATTCTTTCATACTGGCGGTCATAATGATGCTGGTTCTGATTTTCGAAAAAGAAGGCGTTGACAGGCTTTCCCCGTCATCTGCCAGTATACTTTCGTCTCTGGATATAGTTTTTGTTCCGTTGTTCATGATATTTATCTTCAGGTATCCTTCGCGGCAGCAGATTGTCGGAGCCGCTGTTATCTTAATCGGAATACTGATCACAAACGGAATTACCCTGTCGGGTTTCCCTCTTACAGGTTCTCTTTTTATGCTCGGCGACTGCATATGCATGTCCGGCTATACAATCGTGAGCAACCGCTTCTGCAGGGAAGATGACCCTATAATTCTCGCAGTCTTACAGATAATTATAATGGCAATCATTTCGATGATAGCCTGGACGATTGAAAGTCCGGGAATGATATTCCGCCTCACATATACAAGAAGCTTTCTGTCTTCTGTTTTTGTGTTGGCGATTTTTACAAAAGCATTTGCCTACATAATGCTTATGTACGGAGAAAAGTACAGCAATCCCGTTGACGTGGTGTTGATATTTGCCCTCGAGCCGGTGGTGACATTTGTATTATCACTTATAGTTCCCGAAAGTTTCGGAGGCGTCGCCGTAAAATTCAGTATGTATGCTTTTGTCGGAGCCCTGGTTATTGTCATTGGCACGATAATAGCGAATCTTGATTTGGATTCGGCAAAAGACCGGAAAAATGCTGAGAAAGAGGAAGTGAAATGAAACGCACGGAAGTCCCGAAGTGGAAACAATTTCTTGTTACATTTATCATGTTCGCTTTCCTTGGGGTGTGCTTTAAGGTTATGGTCCTTGTAAAGGGATTTACCGAAGTCAGGCCTGCCAACGGAGTTCCTGTCCCTGCCGGGCTTTGCTGCGGATGGATAGGCGGAGTGGCATGCGCGTTCGGAAATCTGTTTTCGGACTTTTTCGGTACGCTGGCACCCTCTTCATCGGTGGGATTCATCGGTAATTTTGCGGCTGCATACATGCCGTATAAGCTGTGGTATGTTTTTACGGATGAAGAGCCGAATGTTCACAGTAAAAAAAATATGTTGATATATTTACTTATATCATTTACCGCAGCGCTGGCTGTGGCATGGATGATAGGCAGCGGGCTTTGGCTTTTGTTCGGCACGCCCGTTGAAAATATATCTCTTTATATTTTCATGAATGATTTTGTGTTTTCCGTTGTACTGGGGCTTCCTGTTTTCATTGTGCTGACGTCGGATGAATTTAAGATAGTATGCGCGAAAAAACCTAAAGATGTGATTAAGCTTTCGGCAGGAAAAAGAAGAATAATGACTGCAGTTTATACACTGATACTTGCAATACTTTTTGTTATGACGCAACTCGGATATGAATCACTTAAACCGGCGGCATATGCACTTTCCGCTCCGGCGCTGATCATGAGTGTTATTCTTATGCTGTAGATAAAAAAAGAGTAGACAAAAAGAAATTTTAGTCGTATAATAACACCCGTTTGGTGCTTAACCAAACGGTCTTCGGGGCGTGGCGTAGCTTGGTAGCGCGTTTGACTGGGGGTCAAGAGGTCGCAGGTTCAAATCCTGTCGCCCCGACTGGCGGTGCATTGCACCGCCTTTTTTCTGCGTTAAAAATAAAACCTGCCGCAAGGCAGGTTTTTGTGACAACGGAATGTTTTTCCATAGAAAAACATTCCGCTTATTAATTCATTTTCAGTTCTAGAACTTCTTGAATACTGTCAGTTCTACTTTGTATCCGAGAACGCTTACGGTGATTTCGTCGGCGATGTTGGCAACGATTGATTTTTCAAGTTCGTCCCATGCTTCGATTCCTTCTTCGCCTGCATTTTTTACGGCAGCACGGTAATCGGAAAGAGACCAGTTGTAGATATTTGCCGTTGAGCCTGCGCGCACAGAGGCAGGACTGCTCATTGACATAAGTCCGAGAGAAAGCGTGGAAGGACCGTCTTCCTTTGGAAGGAGAGCGGTACCGATCATATCACGAATCTTGCTCATGAAACTCTTTACGCCCGAGTTGGTACCTGTGGTTGAAAGCTCAAGCAGTTTCTTTTTGGATTCCTTTGAAAGATCAACGTCGGCATTAAGATGAACCTCGAAAGACTTGTCTTTTGCACAGACATAATAGAAACCTTCGATTTCGCCTATTATGCCGCTTGCCATGCCGAATATTTCTTCGGCTATAAGTCTTAAGCGCAGATTTTCTTTTTTGGTAAGCCCGCATTCTTCTCCGGCTGAAACGGTCGCAGCAATTGCTTCGTTTATTCCGAGCCCTTTACCGGATACTTTTATGATTTCGGTTTTCATGGATATTCCCCCTCGTAATCTTGAGAGCCACGCCATTCAAAGTCCACTTCGTGGAGGCGTGGCCTACGTGCTGCAAAGTTTTCATAGAAAACTTTACACCACC
>CACYBJ010000187.1 GCA_902772565.1 uncultured Lachnospiraceae bacterium
CCTTTCTGAAGATCGTTTCTGGAGTAATTACCCTGGATTCTTACACCGCAGTTCTGTGAGATTACTTCCTTGGTGGTTCCGTCGGCAGCTACTTCAATAATAGTAATTCCTGCTTCTCTTTCCCAGTCACGGCCCTTGTTATCATAGTTACCGTCGATGTTACGTCCGTCTTCGAATCCGAGTTTTCCCCAGTTTTTTACGTTTTCATCAAAGGTTGCACCCTTAACATAAATACCTGTGTTGTAGTTAAACAGGGATTCATAATCAATTGAAATGCTGACAACCGCAAGATCCATGCCGTAGGCATTTACGGAATCCGCAATACCTGCAATGTGATCTTCCATGGTACCGATAAAGTAAACAGCATTGGATTCAACGGATGCGGTTCCGTCCTTTTTCTTTGCAACGGCTCTGATGGATGTACACTTATCTACCGCATCATCGCTTGGTGCCTCAAGGTCGCAGTCAAAACCATCCTTTGTTTTGTTTACTCTGTTGAAATTTCCGCAGTAAAGCACCGGTTCAACGGCAGATACAACATTGGCTGCATCCTTTCTGTCGGTGATCATTACAGGCTCTGAATAGGTAAATACCGTTTTACTGTTAAGCGGATCGCTGCCGTCAAGGGTATAAGCGATATAATCGTACCCCTCCGGAAGACTCATGGTTAATTCGAATTCACTTTCATAGATTCCGGATTCTGCAGAGAATTCTACTTTAGCCACGGTGCTTGCTTCGATATTTCCGGGAATGTCCATCTTCTTATCCTTACCGAGAAGGATGATTGATGAAACAATGATAATAGCCGCAGCTACTATGGTTGTTGCAATAATGATAATTTTGTCTTTTAATTCCATACCCGTTCCTCAAATCAATTACGATTATTTTCTAAAAAGTTTTTCAAAAAAAGTTTTATTATATTCACACTGCCGGGCAGCACGAAGTTTATATCTAAAGATTTACTTTAGTTCATACCAGTTGTTTGCCGTGTTGCTGTCCACGGTAAGCGGCACATTAAGGCTGGCCGCCGCCACCATGTTCTGTATCAGAAGTTCCTTTACGGCATCTGCCTCGCCTTCGGGAGCTTCAATAAGGATTTCGTCGTGAATCTGAAGAAGCATTCTGGCTTTAAGTCCCGACGCCTTCAGTGCATCATAGACTTTTATCATTGCTATCTTCATAATGTCGGCTGCAGTTCCCTGAACCGGCATATTCATAGCCACCCTTTCTCCGAAGTTTCTTGTCATGAAGTTGGTGGAATCCAGTTCCGGAAGAGGTCTTTTTCTTCCGTAAAGGGAAGTTGCATAGCCCTTTTCACCGGCCTGTTTTACACACATATCCAGATACTTTTTAACTCCGGGATACTCCTTAAAGTAAGTATTAATATACTCCTTGGCTTCGGTTCTTGTTATGTCCAGATCCTGTCCCAGACCGAAGGAGGAAATACCGTAGATAATACCGAAGTTTACCGCCTTGGCGCTTCTTCTCTGTGCAGGAGTGACTTCATCGAATGGCACATGGAAAACATTGGCTGCCGTGGCCCTGTGAATGTCTCTGGCATTTTTGTAATCCTCCGTGAGACGTTTATCTCCTGAAAGATGAGCCATGATCCTAAGTTCTATCTGAGAATAATCGGCGTCTACAAAAACGCAGCCATCGGCAGGCACAAAAGCCTTTCTGATTTTCCTTCCCAGTTCTTCTCTAACGGGAATATTCTGAAGATTCGGCTCCGTACAGGAAAGCCTTCCGGTGTTTGTAATAGTCTGATTGAAGGTAGGATGTATCCTTCCGTCTTCCGCAATTACGGATTTCAAACCTTCAACATAGGTCGAAATCAGTTTTGAAAGCGTACGATAATCCAGAACCTTCTGTACTATAAGGCTTTCGGGAGCAAGTTTCTCAAGAACATCCGCGTTGGTGGAATAACCGCTCTTGGTCTTTTTGCCGGCCTTAAGCCCCAGCTTTTCAAAAAGTATAACTCCAAGCTGCTTGGGAGAAAGAATATTAAACTTCTCGCCCGCAAGCTCGTATATTTCTTCTTCGATTTTCTTAAGAGCACTGCTCAGTTCTTCGCCCTGTCTGTCAAGTTCAGAAGCCTGACATCTTATTCCTGCCTTCTCCATGGAAGAAAGCACGGGAATTAACGGCTTCTCGATGTTTTCATACAAATCGGAAAGCCCACCGGCAGATAACAGGTCAAGCAGAGCCTCCTGTTTGTTTAAAGCAGTGTATGCGGCAAATGCCACCGACTGTATATCCTCCGAAAGTTCCGTTCCGCAGGCCATGCAAACAGCCTTTGCATCATGTTTTGTTTCCAAAGGATTATAGAGATAGTGGGCAACTCCCATATCAAAGAACGGCACCTTTGGCTCTTCATCAAGAATCGAAAGCAGTAATTTATAATCGTCGGATGCGATAAACGAAGCCCTGTCTGCCACATCGGCTGCCAGTTCCGAAAGCAGTGCCGGATAAAGGAAACCGCTTGAAATAAAGGCTGTACTTTCACTTCCCAGGCATATGCCAAGGCTTTCCGGTTCGCCGTCCCTGATCACAACGGACAATCCTACGGGGTTGCCTGCGCATTTGCCAAGCAGTTCCTCCTTAACGGAAAGGAATTCTCCTATGTCGAATACTTCCCTGAGGCCTTCTTTGTACTTTGTAACAAAGGGGTCCTCGGTACCGCTTTCCGAAGATGATTTCGGAAGTTTAAGAGCATTTATTTCAAGTTCCGCAAATACCTTTAGAATTTCGGAATTATTCAGTTCAAGGGTCAGGTCACTCAGTTCCTCCGAAAGGGGAATGTCGGACTTAATTGTGGCCAGTTTTTCCGAAAGCCTTGCAGCTTTCTCTCCTACCAGTTCTTCTTCCGATTCCTTCACAAGATAGGGAAGAGGGTTACGTCCGATTCCAAGCTCTGTTTTCCACTTTTCTTTAAGAACTTTTTCGTCACCTACGGACTTTATTTCGTCATAAAGAGCGGAAACGGTTTTATAGTGGGAAATAAGAGCAACCGCTGTTTTTTCACCTATTCCGGGAACGCCCTTAATGTTGTCGGATACATCTCCCTGAAGTCCCTTAAGGGATGGTATGCTTTCGGGAAGCACTCCGAATTCCTTTTCCACATGGTCATAGTCCATGTAGATCACCTTTTCGGGAACATTATAGTCATCTTTTTTCAGGCCGTATTTTGTAAAATAATCATTGGCCTTTTTCTGATCCGAAGCAATTAACCAAAGAGCCACATTATCGTTAACAAGCTGCAGATAATCGTGGTCCTTTGTCATGATCACCACAGGAATCTCACCGGAAAACCTGCTTGCCAGGGAGCCGGAGAAATCATCTGCCTCATATCTTTCGCTCATAAACTGCTTAACACCTATGCGCTCAAGCACTTCCTGCATGAGTATGAACTGGTTCTTAAGAGGTTCCATGGTTTCCGAACGGTTGGCTTTATAATCTTCATAAAGCTCGCGCCTAAAGGTGTTTCTTGTTACATCCCAGGTGACCGCCAGATACTTCGGAGATTGATTATCGATAATGGAAAACAGGGTGCGCATGAAGCCGAAAACGGCATTGGTATAAACACCCTTGGTATTCTGCATTATCTTGTGATAAAAGGTCTTTTTCTTTTCCGGGTCCTTTTCAAAAAGGATTTCCTTAGGCAGATTCCCGAAAAACTGGGTTGTAAGAAGGGATGACCCGTCAATTATCAAAAGGTAGTCTTTATTATCCATAAAATATCTTTCTTATTCACTGTTCTTAAGAGAATGAATGTAATTTACCGCAGAGGAATTGTACTTTGAAATAGCTTTATCCACCGGATCCAAATAGTCCGGAACACCGTCATAGACAAAGTTCACTGTGGTATCTTCCGGATTCTTGCTGTAGGTAACATCGTTATAAACCGACGAGACAGATGCAAGAAACATTCCGAAAATCACACAGATAACAAACAAAGATCCGAAGGCTACACGTATCAGTATTCTATGTAACCTCTTCTTCTCTACATAGGCGGTTACTTTACCTGTTACTTCACCTTCAAAATTCTCCGAAAGTTCTTCTCCGGCATCAAGCTGCTTAAGGGCTGTAAGTATGGAATAATTGACTTTCAGTTCTTCCATGCACGCTTCACAGCCGTAAACATGGTGATTAAAAAGGTTCTCGCTTTCCTCGTCGAGAAGTCCGCCAACATAATCATCAATCAGACTTTGTGCCTGCGCGCAGGTCATTTCATTCTTCTTTTTAAACATATATTCCTCTTGAATTAGAATTATTACTATGTTAAAATTCAGTAGTTCGCGGATATGGCGGAATGGCAGACGCATCAGACTCAAAATCTGACGGTGGCAACATCGTGTGGGTTCAAGTCCCACTATCCGCAATCAGAAAAACCCACAAAGACTCAGACCGTTAAGGCCTGAGTCTTTTATTATTTAAGATTTACGCTTCCTATCAGTGAAAGGTCGTCATAGGTATACATGGAAGTATCACTCCACTGAATCATATAATCTCTGAACTGATCGCTCTTGGAATCGTTTACACGTATATCCAGACCTATCATCTTTCCATAAATCACATTGTCTGCGAAGGGGATACCGATTTCCACCTTGTAGGCGTTACCCTCCTCCTTCACACCGTATTTAAATGTTTCTTCACCTGCATTGTTGCCGTATTCTACTTCTCCGGCTCTGTTAATCTTAAAATGCATGTCATTGTCGCCGTACATTTGCGGCTTGCTTCCGTCGGCATTGTAAAATACCTCTACGCAGTCCTGTCTTGAAAACATTTCAGCAGCGGTATCGGGAGTATTGTCGGAAACATCTACAAGAATGTAAAGATAATCCTTGTCCCAATAAAGCTTAAACTGACCTGAAGCACCTGTTTCACCCCAGGCAATGTTCTTTATGGGAACATACTCGATGTTGCTCCATAAATCTTCTATTATTCCGTCAACCTTTATAACCGCGGCAGATTTAACATTCTGAGCCACCTCGGATGCCGCAGCGGGAGTAGGATAAACCAGCTCCACTCGAGATGAAATCGGAGTAGGTGTGGGGGATAATGTGGGTGTAGGCGTTTCCGTAGGTGTCGGTGTTGCCGTAGCTGCCACATCACCTGTTGCTGCCAGAGTCTGTTTAAAGCCCATGAGCTTTCCGCCGCCGGCATTAAGAGCCAGTACCGCAAAAAGAACAAGGCCTACCAGGCAGGCAAATATTCTGAATTCTTTAATACTTTCTTTCATATTACCAACTATGTCCTTACTTAAATGTCAGAGTACCCAGTGAAGAAAAATTCTGGAAGTTGAAAATATAGTCGCTGGCCCACTTAAGTGTAGCCACATTAACGCCTTCTCTGGCATTGTTAACCTGAATATCAAAACCTATGGATGCATTCTTGTTTGCTTTGATTGTAAGCAGCGGAATGATCATTTCCACAACATATCCTGTGTATGCCCCTTCTTCATTGGTGGTCTGATAAACAACGGATTCGAAGTTATCTGCCGCACCGAAGCCGGAGGTTCTGACATTGTCTCTGTTTACAACATAGAATGCATCTCCCACCAGGAGCTGTGAATTCTTCTGTCCGTCTTCGTTAATGAAAACTTCAACGCTGTCCTGGTTAAAGTAATGCTCGCCGCCACAGTCCTTGGAAGCATCATTTACGGTAACCTGAATGTAAAGATAACGCTTGGACCAGATGAGCTTATAGGATGCGGAAACCGAGTTGTCTCCTTCCGATGCCTCCGGTATGGTTACGGTAGGAATCGGTGTAGGTGTTGCTCCCTCCGGTGTCTGGGAATCATCTGTTTCAACCGGATTATAATAACCGAACAGATATCTGTTCATTTCCAGGATGTCAGATTCCTTACATGCAATTTCTATCGGGTAGGATTCAAACTGATCCCAGATAGGTTCATAGGCACCTGAAAGGGAAGGATAAAGGCCTTTGGCATCGGCAGATACATCTGTGTATACCGGAGCCTTTCCTTCAGCCAGAGAAGAATCTCTGGTAGCTATT
Source organism: uncultured Lachnospiraceae bacterium (assembly GCA_902772565.1). GTDB lineage: Bacteria > Bacillota > Clostridia > Lachnospirales > Lachnospiraceae > UBA3775. The sequence continues at coordinate 6,019 of CACYBJ010000187.1, forward strand.
TCCATTTTTTCGTTTACCACATCCAGATTCGGCTCTTTTCTGCTTCTTAAGTAATTGTAGAGGAAGTAACCTCCCACTGAGCCGAAAACAAGCAGGGCAACTATGAGAATAATTATGTAGTCCTTCTTTTTCATAGTTAAGCCTGATTCTCTCCTTTAATCCTGATTATTTCACCCTTCCTAGGCAACACATCTGCGTAAACTTTTATTTTCTGAAGGGGATGAGGACAGGACATAACATCCTCTCCGTCTTCGGTAGTCATTCTGCCGACCGTAAAGACTTCATTCTCTCCGTTAAAACGCATGAGTTCTATTTCATCCCCTACCGAGAATTTGTTTCTCTGGGTAATAAGGAACGAACCGTCATCATATACTTCTTCGGCAATACCGAGGTATATGTAGTTTTTCTGATAAACGTTATTGTCGTAGACCTGAGCATCGCTTCCCGGCTTTCCGAAATAGAATCCGGTTGTGAAGTTTCTGTAGGTGCATTTGCCGATTTCCCTCTTGTACCATTCCATGTTTTCTCTGTACTTTTCTTCGCTTTCAAAGAAATCATCTATGGCTTTACGATAGGTTCTGGCAACCGTGGCAACATAAAGAGCGGTTTTCATTCTGCCTTCGATCTTGAAGGAGTTTATGCCGGCATCTACCATCTCCGGAATGTGCTCTATCATGCAGAGGTCCTTGGAATTAAATATATAGGTGCCTCTTTCGTTTTCGTATACCGGGAAATACTCTCCGGGGCGCTGTTCTTCCATTAAGGTATATTTCCAGCGGCAGGGGTGAGTGCATTCGCCTCTGTTGGCATCCCTTCCGGTCATAAAGTTGCTGAGAAGACAGCGTCCGGAGTAGGAAATACACATTGCTCCGTGTATGAAACATTCTATGTCCAGACTGTCAGGAACCCTGCTTCTGATTTCCTTTATTTCCTCAAGGGAAAGTTCTCTGGCGCCTACAACCCTCTTTGCACCCTGGGCATGCCAGAAATTAAAAGTCATGTAATTTACATTGTTGGCCTGAGTGCTGATATGGATTTCAATGGTTTCGGGAAGCACTTCTTTGGCAATGGTAAACACACCGGGATCGGAAATAATCACGGCATCGGGTCCTAATTCCGAAAGTTCTCTGAAATACTCTCTTACACCCTCAATATCATAATTGTGTGCCGTTATGTTGGCAGTCACATGAATTTTAACGCCTTTTTTATGGGCATATGCGATTCCCGCCGCCATGTCTTCATTTGAAAAATTATGGGCCTTGGCTCTTAAGGAAAACATCTCGCCGCCGATATATACGGCATCTGCCCCGTAATCAACGGCTGTTTTAAGGACCTCAAGGGAACCTGCGGGTATTAATAATTCCGGTTTCTTAATCATTGTCTCTGACCTTTTTTGTTAGGAGCATTCCGTCTCCTATGGGGACGATAGTCGATACGAAGCACTTGTCGTCAAATACCGTCTTAATATACTCTCTCATTCTTTTATGAATGGTTCTGTCTCTTCTTGTTACCGAAAACTTGGACTGTGCGACACTGCCTTCCTGAAGAATGTTGTCGGTAAGTATTACCGAACCTTTCTTTGTGAGTTTCTTAATGGATTCAAAATAGATTCCGTACTGTGCCTTGGCCGCATCAAGAAATACAAAGTCATAGTACGTGCCTTCTTCGCAAAGCTTTTCAAGGTTTTCTGCCGCATCACCTTCTATCAGACGGATTCTGCCTGAAATGCCAAGTTTTTCAAAATTGGCTTTGGCTTCGCTGATGCGCTCCTGCATTTTCTCAAGAGTGGTGATCCTTACTTCTTTATCGGACCAGTAATTCATGAGTGATGCGGAAAATCCTACGGCGGTTCCGATTTCAAGAATGCTTTCGGGGGCAGTGTCCTTAATGACATATCTTAAAAACTGACCTGCGTCCTTTTTTATAATGGGAACACCGTCTGTTAAAGCTTTCTTTTCAATTTCGGCAATATCTTCCGGAAGATCCGGCTCCAGGGAACAGATGTAGCCCCTGACATTTTCGTCTGCTATCAAAATTCTATCCTTTACTGTTTCCGGATAATTCATCAAGAATCTCTTTGAAACTCATGTCGGAACTGATTACATAGGTTCCGGGAACAAACTTAACTCCTTCCAGCCTTTCTCGTAACCGAAAAGCAGTTTTGTCTCCGATGACTCCGCCTTCGTAAAGCGTTTTGGCGACAGATGCATAGCTGTCGTCTTTATCCACTGTAATAACCACGGATTTGGCATTCTCTCCGGCAGTAAGAGGTTTGTCGGAATAGATGTTTCGGGTCATGTCATAAACTTTAATGCCGAGTGTAAATGTAATGAAAACGATTACCGCATAAATGGCAATGCTGAGCATTAACCTGTTTACTCCCCCTGCCAGTTTTTTCGCAGTGCTTTTAGGAGATTCGTTTTTGTTTTTTCCGGAATCAGCCATACTATACTTTCATGATGATCGGAAGTATCATGGGGCGTCTCTTAATGTTCTTCCAGAAGAAATCCGAAAGGGCACTCTTGATTTCGTTTCTGATTCTGCCGATATCGCTATAATTCTTGTGTACACAGTATTCGAAGGTCTGAGCTGCCACAAACTTGGCCTCCTCTATGAGAGTCTCAGACTCTTTGACATATACAAATCCTTTGGAAACGATTTCCGGACCGTTTACTACTATGCCTTCTTCAAGGTATACGGCCATGGAAATCACCACAAGTCCGTTTTCGGACAGATACTGTCTGTCTCTTAATACCGCATTGCCGATGTCGCCTACGCCGAGTCCGTCAACCATTACGGGGCGGGATGCGACTCTTCCGATAACACCGGCCTTTTCGGGTGATAATTCAAGCACATCTCCGGAATTAATAAGGAGAATATCTTCCGACGGTATTCCGAGGCTCTTTGCAATTTCTTTCTGGGCGCTTCTCTGTCTGTATTCGCCGTGAACAGGAATTGCATACTTTGGTTTTACCAGAGTGTATATGAGCTTGAGGTCGTCGGCACAGGCATGTCCCGATACGTGGGTATCCTGGAAAATAACCTTGGCCCCTTTTATCATTAACTCGTTAATAACCTTTGATACGTTCTTTTCGTTTCCGGGAATCGGATGTGATGAAAAGATAACCGTGTCGGATGGTCCTATGGAAACCTTTCTGTGGGTACTGTTAGCCATTCTTGAAAGAGCTGCCATGGACTCGCCCTGGGAACCGGTGGTAATTATTACCAGGCGGTTTGGAGGGAAATTCACCGTGTCTTCGATTTCTATAAGTATGTTATCGGGAAGTTTGATATAGCCCAGTTCAACCGCAGTCGAAATGTAGGTATTCATGCTTCGGCCTTCCACACATACCTTGCGTCCGTATTTCTGAGCAGTATTGATGATCTGCTGAACTCTGTCTACGTTGGATGCAAAGGTGGCGATTATTATTCTGTTGTCCACCTCTTCCGAGAAAATATGGTCGAGAGTCTTTCCTACGGTTTTCTCGGACATGGTCATGCCGGGCTTTTCCGCGTTGGTGGAATCTGCCATGAGGGCGAGAACCCCCTGACTACCCAGTTCCGCAAATCTCTGAAGATCGATGGCATCTCCGTAAACAGGAGTATAATCAACCTTAAAATCTCCTGTGTGAACTATGGTACCTGCAGGAGATGTAATTGCAAGGGCTGCCGCATCTGCAATGCTGTGATTGGTTCTTATGAACTCAACTTTGATTTTGCCCATGTCAACGGTATCACCGAAGGTTACGGTTCTCATGTCAACATAGTCAAGCATCTGATGCTCTTCCAGCTTGTGTTTTATGATACCCAGGGTAAGCTTGGTTGAATAAACCGGCACATTGACCTCTTTAAGAACATAAGGCAGCGCGCCGATGTGGTCCTCGTGACCGTGGGTGATAAAGAAAGCCTTTACCCTTTCTATATTGTCTTTTAAGTATGAAACGTTGGGGATTACCAGGTCGATTCCAAGCATTTCATCGTCCGGAAATGCAAGACCGCAATCCACAACAATTATAGTCTCCCCGTACTCAAAGGCGGTAATGTTCATGCCTATCTGCTCAAGGCCGCCCAAGGGGATTATCTTTAAACTGTCCTTTGCCATTTTAAATTTATTTATTCCTCTTCTTCAACTAAATCGATATCTTCGAGAAGGCTGTTAAAAAGGGCAGATACGGCATCAAACTCACTATCGTCTTCAACAAATTCGAACACTGATTCACCGTTTACGTCTTCGATTTCTTTAAGGATGCAGGCATCTGCCTCATCTTCTTCGTTACCTGCTTCGGTAACCAAAAGATAGTTGTTTCCCCCGAGTTTTGCCTGCTCAACGACTTCGAATTCAATGACCGAACCGTCGTCTGCCGTAAATCTGATTATGGAATCATTCATGTTTTTCAAACTGCTCCTTCTCGCCGGGATTATTTCCCAAATAATCAAGATAAGACTGCAGGATGATTCCGGCAGCCACTGTATCTACAACTTTTGCTTTGTCTTCATGGTCCAACCCCGCTTCATCAAGGTAGCGGTGGGCAGACACCGTTGTGAGCCTTTCGTCCCATAGAATCACCGGAAGGCCTGTTCTTCTTTTCAATGTCTCGGCAAATTCAGCGGATTTTTCCGCTCTTGCGCCCACAGAACCGTCAAGGTTTAAAGGGTATCCGAGAACAATACCCGTAACCGAATACTCGGTAATGATCGCTTCGATTCTCTGAAGGGTCTTCCTGAGTTTGGTCTCATGGGTTCTTCTGATTGTTTCAAGTCCCTGCGCAGTAAGAAGCAGGGGATCGCTTACGGCAACACCGGTGGTTACCGAGCCGTAGTCTAGTCCGATTAATCTTATCATTGTGTTACTTAAGGTTCTTTTCGATGTAATCCTTAAGAAGCTCCTCTATTATTTCGTCTCTTTCCACCTTGGCAATAAGGTTTCTGGCACCCATATGGCTGGTTATATAAGTCGGATCGCCACTCATTAAGTAACCGACAATCTGGCTTACCGGATTGTATCCCTTCTCCACAAGGGCGACATATACAGTAGAGATTACGTCTCTAACAAAGTGGTCTTCTCTCTTCTCTACCTGGAAAAACTGTGTAGCCATAAAATCCCTCCGAATAATCAACGCTAAATTACTTCGTGAAACGCAAAATTCCACAAAATAACCCTATGATATTTTATCATTACTTAAGGCGCATTTCAATAATTAACTGACCCCTTCTATGCCGTCAGTAAGGCGTTTATCGGACATTTTCACATCTACCGTATCATTTACCGCACAGAAATCATCCAAAAAGTAAACTTTGACATATTCCGGGGTGTGACCCACATTGTAGATTTTGCCGTTAAGAGATACTTTTTCCTCCACTAAAACCGGCCTGATTTCTCCGTCAAAGGACTTTTCGTAGTTGTTTCTTAATACGGTTTCTACCGCCGAAAGTTCCTTAAGTCTGCCGTTCTTTACGGCATTTTCAAGCTGACCTTCCATTCTGTCGGCGGCAGTGCCTTCTCTTCTTGAAAACGGAAAGATGTGTATGGCCGCAAAGCCGATTTCTTCGGCATATGCCTTTGTAACCGCAAACTCCTCCTCGGTCTCTCCCGGGAAACCGACGATAATATCCGTGGTTATGGAAGGCTTGTAATAATATTTCCTGATAATGTCGCAGCACTCTTTATACTTTGCCGTGTCATACCTTCTGTTCATGCGGGCAAGCACGCTATCGCATCCGCTCTGTAGCGACAGATGGAAATGGGGCATAAACTTTTCGCATTTGACAAGTCTTTCCACTAATTCATCGGTTATTACTCTGGGCTCTACGGAACCTATTCTGATTCTTTCGATGCCCGGAACGGCATTTACTTTTTCAATAAGATCCAGCAGCGGTATTATTCCCTGGTCGGTTTTAAGTTCCCTCTGTTCCCTTACGGAATAATCCTCAAGGCCGTAGCTGGACAGATGTATGCCCGTAAGCACCACCTCTTTAAAGCCTCGGCCGGCAAGTCCCTCAATTTCGGAAATCACTTTCCTTGGGTCTCTGGAGCTGATTCTGCCTCTTGCATAAGGAATAATGCAGTAACTGCAGAACTGGTTGCATCCGTCCTGAATCTTTATATCCACTCTTACACGCCTGTTGTCGGTAATGGTGGTCATTTCCTCGAACTCTGTTATATCGGAGGATACATGAACGGCAGATGCGAAATCTGCCCCATTAAGAAAATCGTTGACATATTCCGCCGTGTGGTTTTTAAGACGGTTTCCCACAAGGATATCCACATAGTTCTCCTTTGAAAGAGACTCATGGCTTTCCTGAACATAGCAGCCGCAGGCCACAATAAGCGCCTGTGGGTTCAGTTCCTTGGCGCGACGAAGCATCTGCCTGGATTTTTTGCCGGCAACAGCCGTTACGGTACAGGTGTTCACCACGTAAATATCCGCAAATTCCTTGAAATCCACGATTTTACATCCGTAAGACATGAACTGCTGCTTTATGGATTCACATTCGTAAGCGTTTACCTTACATCCCAGAGAAAGAAATGCCGCTTTTTTGTTAAAAAGATGGTTTGTATCCTTCATAAACAGTTAATAACCTCGTTGACATTTAAATGTTAAAAAAGTACAATATAAACAGTGATTCTCACAAATCGTATTTTAATCAGGAGGATTTATTTGATGGAAACTATTAAGATCATGCTCAATTCAATTGACAAGGTAAAGAGTTTTGTAAATGACATCTCAAAGTTTGATTCAGACTTTGATCTTATCTCCGGAAGATATGTCATCGATGCAAAATCCATCATGGGTATTTTCAGTCTTGATCTGTCTAAGCCTATTACGCTTAACATCCACAGCACCAACGACGTTGAAAAGATTCTTGAGACCTTAAAGCCATATACAGAAGAGTAAGAAGATCTTTTATATTATGATTATTAAAGAGTACCTGAAAAACAGGTACTCTTTTTTTAACCTGATTATTGAACTTTGATTACTTCTCTTGTCTTAATTGCTTCATCTACCATTTCGTCAATCTTCTCGGAAAGCAGTTCTTCCGACTTTTCGATTACGGATAGAATAGGTCTGGTAACCGGATGTTTTGCAACAAAAATGGTACAGCAGTCCTCAAATGGCAGAATGCTGGTTTCAAAGGTGTCTATTTTTTCGGAAATGGCAATAATGTCATCCTTGTCAAAGGCAATAAGAGGCCTGAAAACAGGCATGGAGCATACCGCATTGGTGCAGTTAAGGGACTGCATGGTCTGACTGGCCACCTGTCCGATACTCTCACCGGTAACAAGTCCCTGGCATCCGCCTCTTTCGGCGAGGCGTTCTGCGATCCTCATCATGTAACGACGCATGATAATGGTCAGTTCCTCATGAGGGCAGGTCTGGTAAATATACATCTGAATGTCCGTAAAATTAATGACATTAAGTTTAATCGGACCTGTATATTTGCTGATGATCTTCGCAAGGTCCACCACCTTCTGCTTTGCTCTCTCACTTGTATACGGAGGCGCATGGAAATAGGTCGCTTCAAGAGTAATACCTCTCTTTGCGATCATGTAACCGGCAACCGGTGAATCAATACCGCCGGAAAGAAGGAGCATGGCCTTACCGCCGGAGCCCACAGGCATACCGCCGGGTCCCTTAAGGCAGTCGGTGTAAATGTAGGTTCTCTGGCGAACCTCCACATTAATGCTTACCTGAGGCTTATGGATATCCACCTTAAGCTCAGGGAACTTTTCAAGTATAACTTCTCCAAGGTCCACTGCGATGTCCTGTGAAGTCTTAAAATAGTTTTTATCTCCGCGCTTGCAGAATACCTTAAAGGTAAAATCCTTTTTATCGAATCTCTTCTCGATGAAATCAAGAACACCGGCCTTGATATTCTCCCACTTAGTATCGGGAAGAACAACTATGGGAGCATAACCTGCAATACCGAATACGGTACCTAAAGCTTCCACGGTATCATCATAGTCATAGTCGTCGGGACAGTCTACCATTACACGGCCCGGCTCCTTATATACTCTGTATTCACCCAGTTTATCAAGGGCATCCTGAACCTTGTTTACAAGACAGTTTTCAAAAAAGTTACGGTTCTTTCCCTTCAAACCGATTTCGTTGTACTTGATAAGAAATGCTTTATACATATCTTCCTCACTTCTATTTTCTGTAAAAATTCAAATAAACCGGAAGCAGTTCCTTTATTGCTTCCACGGTATAATCGATTTCTTCCTGAGTATTATCCGGCGACAGGCTGAATCTGAGTGTGGTATCCAGATACTTACCCTCCACTCCTATGGCCTGCAGGGTTCCGCTTATGGCCGGGTGGTTTGATGAACAGGCCGAGCCGCTGGAGCAGCATATGCCTTTCATTTCAAGTGCATGAAGCATAACCTCGCTTCTTACATTGGGGAAGGAAACACTTAATACATGTGGTGCTGTCATTCTGATTCTTTCACCAAGGGATTTTTCATCTGACAGATTTTCAAAAATCGCATTAAGCTTAATTCCCTCAATCTTAAGAAGAGCCTGTGCAAAATGCTCTTTAAGTGCATACATTTTGTCAACATACTCTTTTCTGTTTTCCGCATATACCTTAAGGGCTTCGGCCATGCCTGCGATTCCCGGAACATTGTCCGTTCCGCTCCGCATGCCTTTTTGCTGGCCGCCGCCGAGAATCAGCGGATTGATCCTGGTTTTGTCTTTAATATAAAGGAATCCCACTCCTTTTGGGCCGCCGAACTTATGAGAACTTACGCTCATAAGATCGATGCCTTCCTTTTTGGGAATTATCCTATACTTTGGATAGGCCTGGATGGCATCCACATGAAATGTAACATCGGGATTAACCTCTTTAACTGCCTTGGAAATGGCACCGATGTCATTAACGGCACCGATTTCGTTATTAACAGCCATTATGCTGACAAGTATGGTTTCATCAGTTACAAGTTCTGCAACGCTCTTAGGATCCACAATACCGTTTGCATCGGGCTTTACATAATCCACCTTAAAGCCCTCTTCTTCGAGTGCTATCAAAGGATTATAGACGGATGCATGCTCATAGGCCGAGGAAATAATGTGCATTCCCTTTCTTCTCTTTGCATGAGCCGTTCCGAAAAGAGCCGTATTATTGGATTCCGTGCCTCCGGAAGTAAAGATTATCTCCTTTTCGGCACACTTAAGATCCTCCGAAATAACGCGTCTTGCGTCCCTTAAATAGGCAGATGCGTCCACTCCCTTTATGTGCAGGGAAGAAGGATTTCCGTAATCCGAAAAAAAGACCTTTTGCATTACCGAAAAGGCCTCTTCGTTAAGCTTTGTTGTGGCTGCATTATCTAAATATACTTCCAAAGTAATCTCCAAACTATATACTATAAAGTCTCAGCTTTAAACATCATAACAGAAAGGGTACAAAGCCCTGCGGTTTCCGTACGAAGTATTCTGCTGCCAAGGGATATGGCCTTGGCACCCATGCTTACGGCAAGTTCGGCTTCCTCGTCGGAAAAACCTCCTTCGGGACCTATAAATACGGCAGATGCCGGCTTTCTTACCGCCTGATTGATACACTCGTCGGCATATGCCATGCCCTTCACGTTTTCATATGGAATGAGCACAGTATCGCACGTTTCCACCGCGGAAGTCAATGCATTTTTATAGCTTAAAGGCTCATGAACCACGGGAATAATGCTTCTTCCGGACTGTTTTGCGGCAGATTCAGAGATTCTGTTCCACCTTTCAACCTTTTCTTTTACCTTCCTGGGGTCGATTTTAACAACCGCTCTTTCGGTAATAACAGGATAGATGTCATAGACCCCCAACTCTACGGCCTTTTGTATGATAAGCTCCATCTTATCTTTCTTGGGAAGGCCCTGATAAAGGGAAATTCTGATACCAAGTTCGGTGTCCGCCATCTTTTTGGATTTGATAATAAGGCGCAGTTCATCCTTACTAGTATCGGCAATTTCGCACACATAAGTAAAGCCGGTACCGTCCGAAACATTAATGACATCACCGGCTTTCATGCGCATTACATTTTTTATGTGGTTTACATCACCGCCCGTTATACGTATTTCGTCATCGAAAACGTTTTCCGGGTCCACAAAGAATCCGCTCACTTATACCTCCACTATCCGTACTTACGGAATATATTAAAGTCAGGCTTTCTTCGCAACCAGGCTTACCCAGTCGCCCATTCTTAATACATCAACAATTTCAAATCCGTTTGAGTGCAGCCTGTCGGTTACTTCTTTCTCACGAACAGCAAGTATACCTGAGCTGATAAACAAACTGTTATCATTCATGAAATCGGCTACAACATCGGACAGCGGCATTATGATATCCGCCAGAATATTGGCTACAACAACATCGTAGAATTTAAGTCCGAGGCGGGCTCTGAGAGCGCTGTCGTTAATTACATTGCCCTCGGAAAAAAGTGACATTCCGGGAGTATAGTTTTCGCCGATTTCGGCCTTTATACCGTTTACTCCGGAGTTTTCAACCGAAGTACTTACGGCTATGGGATCGATATCCGTACCTACCGTGCCTTCAGCACCGAGAAGCATGGAAGCCACTGATAAAATACCGCTTCCGCAGCCAAGGTCCAGAACCTTGTCACCGGCTTTCATATACTTTTTAAGAGCAAGTATGCAAAGTTTGGTAGTCTCATGGGCACCTGTACCGAAAGCGGTTCCGGGATCGATAAGGATTTCGATGTCTCCGGGTTTCTTTTCGGAAGATGTTTCCCATGTAGGCTTTACAACTATGGAATCATCGATTCTGAAAGGTTTGAAAAACTCCTTCCAGTTGTTCATCCAGTCTTTGTCCTCTGTTTCGGAAACTGTTACCGTTACGTTGTCGGTATCCATAAAGAAGGACAATTCATCAAGCCCCTCTTTAACAAGAGCCAGTTTTTCATCCATATCCGAATCCACGTCAACGTAGCAGTTTACGAAGGCTGTATCGTCATTCTCGTCAAGTTCCGGAAGAATGTCAATGAACATCTTCTTTACATCGGCTGCGGAAAGCTGCTTGTTATCGCATACTTCCACACCTTCAAAGCCCTTTTCAAGGAGCATGTCCGCAATAAGGCCTTCGTTTTCCGCTGTAGTTTTAACTGATATTTTTTTCCATTTCATATGACTTACCGTAATTTAGAATAGTTTCTTTTTCTTCTTGTCTGTTGCGGCAGTCTTTCCGTTTCTGCCTGTAAGAGAATCATCGAAATTGCGTAAAAGTTCTTTCTGCTGAGAATTGAGCTTTGTAGGCACCTCAACAACTAAAGTTACGTAATGATCTCCTCTTACGTCCTTATTCTTAAGGGAAGGCACACCCTTTCCGCGAAGTCTGATCTTTGTTCCTGTCTGTGTTCCCGGCTTTACTTCGTAAAGAACATCACCGTCAATGGTTGAAATCCTTACTTCACCGCCGAGGGCTGCAGTTGCATAAGACATAGGTGCAGATGAGAAAATGTCTCTGTCCGCTCTCTGGAAAATAGGATGATCGCTTACATGTACTTCTACAAGAAGGTCTCCTCGCGGTCCGCCGTTTACGCCCGGCTCGCCCTTTCCTTTGATTCTGATGGCACGACCGTCATCAATACCCGGAGGTACGGTAACCTTAATCTTCTTTCTGTTGGTTACATAGCCTGTACCGTAGCAGTCCTTACACTTGTCCTTAATGATCTTGCCGGTTCCGCGGCAGTCAGGACACTGTCTTACGTTTCTTACAACGCCGAAAAGTGACTGCTGGGTAAACACAACCTGACCTGTACCGTTACACTTGCCACAGTTATCTACGGAAGTTCCCGGCTTGGCACCGCTACCGCCACAGGTAGGACAATCCTCTTTTATGTTAAGTTCAAGTTCCTTTTCACATCCGAATACAGCCTCTTCAAAAGTAATTCTGATGGCTGTACGAACGCTGGCGCCCACCTTGGGACCGTTGGCATTTCTGCTGCCCCGTCCGAAGCCGTCACCGAAACCGAAAAGGTCACTGAAAATATCGCCAAAATCAAATGAATTGAAATCGAAGCCGCCTGCTCCGCCGCCCTGCTCAAAAGCAGCATGACCGAACTGATCGTACTTTGCTCTCTTGTCTGCATCGGAAAGTACGGAATATGCCTCGCTGGCTTCCTTAAACTTTTCTTCGCATTCCTTGTCACCCGGATGCATATCGGGGTGATACTGCTTGGCAAGCTTACGATATGCTTTTTTAATTTCGTCTTCTGAAGCCCCCTTTGCTACTCCAAGGACCTCATAGTAATCTCTCTTCTCTGCCATTTATTTCTCCATTAATCAACGTAAAGCGTCGCTTTACTTTATATTCATTTTCTAACGTCTTTCATAAACCCACGAAAGGAGCCTTGCTTACGCAGGGCTCCTGACGCAGTTTTACTGCTATGACAAACAATATTCTGAAGGATTAAACTTCCTTGTACTCACCGTCTACAGCATCTTCGAAGCCATCCGGAGCACCCATGTCTGGACCGGCTGATGCGCCTGCATCTGCACCGGCAGCACCCTGAGTCTGCTCATACATCTTCTGGAAGAGTGCCTGTGCACTGCCCATAAGCTTTTCTCTTGCAGCCTTAAGGTCTTCAACATCGGCATCTGTCATGCTCTCAGGAGTTGTTTTTGCAACAAGATCCTTAAGATTCTGAAGATCGTTTTCAACATCGCCCTTAAGAGTTGCATCAAGCTTGTCGCCAACTTCTTCCATAGCCTTTTCTGTCTGAACAATGATGGAGTCGGCATCGTTTCTTACATCGATTGCTTCCTTCTTCTTCTTGTCCTGAGCTTCGAACTCGGCAGCTTCCTTTACAGCCTTTTCGATGTCTGCATCGGAAAGGTTGGAGCTGGAAGTAATTGTAATGTGCTGTTCCTTACCTGTTCCGAGATCCTTGGCAGATACGTTTACGATACCGTTTGCATCGATATCGAAAGTGACTTCGATCTGAGGAACACCTCTTCTTGCCGGTGGGATACCGTCAAGTCTGAACTGTCCGAGGGACTTGTTGTCACGCGCGAACTGTCTTTCACCCTGAAGAACGTTGATATCAACTGCTTCCTGATTGTCGGCTGCTGTTGAGAATACCTGGCTCTTCTTTGTAGGAATAGTTGTATTTCTTTCAATGATCTTTGTAGCAACTCCGCCCATTGTCTCAATGGAAAGTGAAAGCGGTGTTACATCAAGAAGGAGGATGTCTCCTGCACCTGCATCGCCTGCAAGCTTACCACCCTGGATGGAAGCACCGATAGCTACGCACTCATCCG
>CACYBJ010000188.1 GCA_902772565.1 uncultured Lachnospiraceae bacterium
ATCTTGGAACGTCACCCCATGCAAAATCGCCTTCGGCGATGGGCTGACGCTACATGTCAAGTTTTCATAGAAAACTTGACACAACCAACACCCGCATTTTTTGTGTAAACAATACATGCGTTATAAGAATAATTTTACATCATCAACCATCGGTTTTCAATTTGAATTATTTTTTATTGACACTGTTTTTTTCTTATGATAACTTTACTATATATCGTTTAAAACCGTTGAAGAAGAGTAAGTAATCTCAAACCTCCTTTTTCCAGAGAGCTGCAGGTGGTGTAATTGCAGTAAAAGTGTTTCAGACGAATGGGCTTCCGAGGGCGAGCAGAAAGGGTTTCCGAGTATGTGAGACGGAGTAGAATCTTCGTTAACAAAATTCGGCGTATGGTAGTACGCGCTGAGTGGGTGTAAATGCACCAAGCCGGGTGGCACCGCAGGTTTTTAAGGACCTGTCCCAGCAGTTAATCTACTGTGGGACAGTATTTTTTTGCAGATTATCTGTCCCAGACAAAAAAACAGCATTGGGAGGCATTAATCATGACAGAAAAGATTCCTTACAAAATTTACCTGACGGAAGACGAGATGCCGAAGGCATGGTACAACATGAGAGCCGATATGAAAAACAAGCCGGCTCCGCTGTTAAATCCGGGCACACTTAAGCCTTTAACAGCCGAAGAACTCACTCCAATTTTCTGTGAAGAACTTGTAAAGCAGGAACTTGACGATACAACAGCCTACATAGAGATTCCGGCTGAGATCCGCAACTTCTATAAGATGTTCCGTCCATCTCCTTTGGTAAGAGCTTACTGCCTCGAGGAGAAACTTCAGACTCCCGCAAAAATCTACTATAAATTCGAAGGCAACAACACCAGCGGAAGCCACAAGCTTAACTCCGCCATTGCCCAGGCCTATTACGCTAAGAAGCAGGGCCTTAAGGGTGTAACTACCGAAACCGGTGCAGGACAGTGGGGTACAGCCCTTTCCATGGCATGTTCCTACTTCGACCTTGACTGCAAGGTATACATGGTAAAGGTTTCCTACGAACAGAAGCCTTTCCGCCGCGAAGTAATGCGCACCTACGGCGCATCGGTAGTTCCTTCACCATCCGAGACAACTGAGGTCGGCAGAAGAATCCTTGCCGAGCATCCGGGAACAACAGGAAGTCTCGGCTGTGCAATTTCGGAAGCAGTCGAAGTTGCCACAAAGAATCCGGGTTACAGATACGTTCTCGGAAGCGTGCTTAACCAGGTACTCCTTCATCAGTCAGTTATCGGTCTTGAAACCAAGGCCGCACTTGATAAATACGGCATCAAGCCGGACATTATTATCGGCTGCGCAGGCGGCGGATCAAACCTCGGCGGTCTCATCGCTCCTTTCATGGGTGAGAAGCTTCGCGGAGAAGCGGACTACAGAATCATAGCTGTTGAACCTGCATCCTGCCCAAGTCTTACAAGAGGCACCTATGCCTACGACTTCTGCGACACCGGAAGAATCTGTCCTCTGGCCAAGATGTACACCCTTGGAAGCGATTTCATTCCTTCCGCAAACCATGCAGGCGGTCTCCGCTTCCACGGCATGAGTTCATCACTTTCACAGCTTTACCATGACGGTTACATGGAAGCAAGAAGCGTTGAGCAGACATCCGTATTCGAAGCTGCCGAGCAATTTGCAAGAGTTGAAGGAATCCTTCCCGCACCGGAAAGCTCACATGCTATCCGTGCTGCCATCGACGAAGCTCTTAAGTGCAAGGAAACAGGCGAGGAAAAGACCATTGTATTCGGTCTTACCGGAACCGGTTACTTCGACCTTGTAGCCTACCAGAAGTTCCACGATGGCGACATGACAGATGTCATCCCTACCGACGAAGACATTGCAGCATCCATCGCAAAGCTTCCAAAGGTAGAATAAACAAGCTTACACCACCCCCTTATAAATACGTGGTCGCGCATTCCCTACTTGCGCGATCAAAAAGCGAACTGCGAAAAGCCACGCTGCCGGTTTCCCGGTAACGTGGCTTTCGTAGTTTAATATTTAGTTTAGTATGGAACCCTATTACTTAATGGAATCTCTCCATGTAGCAGGCTTGAAGTACTCCTTAAGAGGAAGAAGTCTTGTATCAACATCAACACCGAGTACTGAGTTGAAGTTGTTTGTTGCCTGCATCTGAGCACCGAATCCAACGATTACGATAATGTCTTCATCTGAATAGAACTTTCTGAGACCGTTAAGAAGATCGTCAGATACCTTTGTAGGATCCTTTACGATCTGGCGGCCGAGCTGCTGAAGAAGAGCTTCGCTCTCGCTTGTCTCGAAGCTGTTAGGATCAAGACCGAGGTCCTTAAGATCGCTGATGAAGAAAAGTGAGCACAGAAGGCATCCGTTGGTTGTGGATACTGAATGTGCGTAGATTGTTGCGGCACGGAGACCGATTCTCTCTACAAGGCTGCCCCAGGAATCATACCATCCCATGAATGCCTTGTATGTGCCGTAGTCCTGAAGCATTACGAGCTTCATGTTTGTTACCTTTCCTGCAGCGTCAAGCTCGTCATATGCCTTCTTAGCGTCGCCTGTAAGTTCATTTGCCTGTTTTAAATTAACTCTTGCCATTTTTTACTCCTTTACTACTACAATATATTTAATGCCCTTAGGCATTGGATTCATATTTATAATGCCAGCCTTAAAATCGCCTGAATCTTTTCTGAATCAAGCGGTACGTAGTGGCCTACGTTTCCGTTTCTTGTGGCTCTGTCAGCCATAACCTTAAAGTCCCTGTCTCCTATGCCAAGTTCGGAAAGTCTGGTCTTAAGGCCAAGTTTCTTAAAGAAAGCCTCAAGTTCCCCTGCAAGTATTACCGCTCTTTCCTTCTCGGAATAGTTGTAAGGATCTGAACCAAATACTCTGCTGGCAAGCAGGGCCGGTCTCCATGGCTTTACATCTGCCAT
>CACYBJ010000189.1 GCA_902772565.1 uncultured Lachnospiraceae bacterium
GCATATTCCGTCTTGGGAGCGTCGGTGATCACATCTGCCTTGCCGCGCTCCACAATGGTGCCGTCCTTCATGATTATAATTCGGTCGCAAAGGCGTCTTGTGATATCGATATCATGAGAGATGAAAATAACAGACATCTTCTTCTCATCATGGAGTTTCTTTATGAGTTCAACGATACGCTCGGCCACGTCCTTGTCGAGAGCCGTGGTGGGTTCGTCGCAGATAAGCAGCTTCGGATTGTTGGCGATAGCCATGGCGATAAGCACTCTCTGCCTCTGTCCGCCGGAAAGTTCGCCCGGATAGGAGTTAAGGATTCTGTCCGTGTCCTCAAGTCCCACTTCCAGAAGGAGTTCCTTAATACGGGCAAGTTTCTTCTGTTTTCTGCTTGGCTTCTTATCCGCCAATACTTTTTCATCCGCGGACTTGATTGCTTTCTCTGTTACTTTTTCGCCCGCAGATTCGATTACATCCGCCGATGCTTTTTCGTCCGCAGACTCTAATTTATCAACCTCCACCACGGAACGCATCAGCCGTCCTATTTTCTTGGAAGGATCAAGCGCCGTCATGGGCTCCTGGAAGACCATGGCAATTTCGCTTCCGCGAATCTTTCTGAATTCCCTTTCACTTATCCCGGCGATGTTTCTGCCCTCAAGGGTAAGAGTTGACGTGGAACACAAGCCGCGGCCGTTTATGATTCCGAGTATTGCACTGGCGGAGAAGCTCTTTCCCGAGCCGCTTTCGCCGACGATTCCGAGGATCTCACCTTTATTCACGTGGAAATCGATGCCCTTTACCACTTCGCGCACGGGGGTCTCGTCAACAACTATATGCAGATTCTTAACCTGCAGAGTCTTTACAGTGTCCTCCTGCTGCTCGGCGGCGGCAGCTTCCTCTTCCACATCTTCATCCACGTCGCCCTTGATAAATTCACTCATTGCCTTCCTCAGGCGGAGTGTGGTGAAAAAGCCGAAGTTTTCAACCTTCCTGTTTCCGAAACTGTCGGACAGAAGAGCAAATCCCATAACAGCAACGATAATCGCAATGCCGGGCCAGAAAGTGATCCACGGCGCGGTCTTTATGTAGGTCTGACCTTCGGACATCATACGTCCGAGGGAAGCCGTAGGCGGCTGAACGCCCAGTCCCAGATAACTCATGCTGGATTCCGCCAGAATCG
Source organism: uncultured Lachnospiraceae bacterium (assembly GCA_902772565.1). Lineage (GTDB taxonomy): Bacteria > Bacillota > Clostridia > Lachnospirales > Lachnospiraceae > UBA3775. The sequence continues at coordinate 1,175 of CACYBJ010000189.1, forward strand.
CGTTGTTGATACCGATGGCTATGGCAGAAAGCATGGATTCACGGGTGTTGGGCAGTATGTGCCTGAACATGATTCGTGCGGCAGATGCCCCATGAAGCCTTGTACTCTTCACGTAATCCTTTTCTTTTTCGCGGATAAACTCGCTTCTGGTGACCCTGGCAAATGACGGTATGAACAAAACGCCCAGCACCAGCACGGTATTCTTTGTGGAAGTGCCGAAGACCGCCACGGAAAGCATGGCAAGAAGCACACTTGGGAAACTTGCCAAAGCGTCGTTAAGTCGCATTATGATCTCGTCCACAATTCCGCCGAAATAGCCGGTAACGGCGCCGATAATTATTCCGAAAAACGCACCGATAAGAATCACCAAAAATGCAACCAGCAGAGTTGTTTTGGTTCCGGTCATCACTCTCGAAAATACGTCGCGGCCCAGATAATCCGTACCGAAAAGGTGTCCTGCCACCCTGCCGGAAATCCTAAGTTTTCTGTTTACTGCGTCGGGATCTGCCGGGGTATAAAATACGCTCACTACTGCAGGCAGCAGCGTCAGCAGAATCAGGCATATGCCGACGATAAGCGACGCACGTTTTCTTCCTGTTATCTTCATGCGTCACCTCTTTTCACCGACGGATCAAGCACGCGGTAGAGTAAATCAACAACGAAATTAACGGTAACAACAATGACTGCAATGTAGAGAACAATCGCCTGAGTCACGTTGTAATCCCTGTGACCGATGGCCTGCACCATAAGTCGGCCCAGTCCCGGAATGGTGTAAACCTGCTCAATTATAACGGAACCCGCAAGCACCTCGGTTGCCACTATTCCCAGGAAAGTAACCGTCGGAAGCATGGCATTTTTGAGAGCGTGAACCCAGATAATATATCCTCTGCTCTTGCCCATGGTGCGGAGAGTTCTGGTGTAGTCCTTATTCATTTCCTTGATCAGATTGGCATGAAGAAAATTGGTAACCATTGCTATTTTCGGAATTGCAAGGGCCACTGCGGGAAGTATTATGAAGCTGGCAAATGCGGCCGGGTCCGTTTCATAATCAATGAATCGGAAGCGGTCATAAAGCTGCATATTATAGACAAAAATATAGATAAGGATGATGCCCGTAAGGAAAGACGGCACAGCCATGAGCACCCTGCCCACCGCCGTCAGCACGCGCTCTGTCGCCCTGCCTTCGTGCAGGCTCATAAGAACCGAAACAGGAACCGAAACGGCAATAATTATCACAAGAGACAAGAGAGAAAGTATAAGAGTCACTTTAAGTTTGTCTCCCATCAGTTCCGAAACCGGCTGCTTGTAGTAGGAGGAATCTCCCAGGTCGCCCTTTACGGCGCCGGCCACCCATTTGCCGTAGCGTACAAACACGTTTTCGTTAAGACCCATTTTCTCGCGGAGGGCCTCCACCTGCTCGTCTGTTGCCTCCGTGCCCAGAGCCAGTCGGGCGGCATCTCCCGGAATCACAGAAAACGCAAGGAAAGATAAAAGGGTTACGAGAAGCACAGTCGCTATCATGGCTGCCACTTTTTTAACGTAGTACATTTTGTCCTCCCTTCTGTTTTCTAATTAATATAGTATCTTTTATTTCCTCGTACACGTGAATCTCACGTTTCAGGCGTTTCACGTGTCAAAAGCCCTCCCCTCCGTACGGAAGGGAGGGCAAATGCCTTAAAAACCAAATAATCTTTTACTCTACATAATAAATCTTAGACATATCCTGTACGTAGATCGGGTAGAATGTGTAGCCTGCAAGGTCTTTGCTTACTGCAACGGAAATTGCGGGGCTCATTAAGAAGACAGATGCTGCCTTCTCGGTGAGCATAAGTTCTGCTTCTTTGTAAAGTTCAACTTTTTCGCTCTGATCAACTGCTGCAACTGCTGCGTCATAGAGTTCGTTAAACTCTGCGTCGTTGAAGTTTGTAAAGCAGCTGGAGTTGTCTTCGTAGTAGTAACGAAGAACGTTGCCCGGTGCAAGTGTTGCATCAAGGGCGATAATGGTTGTCTGGTAGTTTCTGTCGGAATAAACATCCTGAAGCCATGTTGACCAGTCAACCTGCTTGATTGTTGCGTTGATTCCCGCATCCTTAAGCTGATCCACAATAACCTCGCCGATGTTTACATGAAGCTGGTAGTTATTAGGAATTGTGATCTCGATGTCGAGGCCGTCGGCATATCCGGCATCTGCCAGAAGTTCTTTAGCCTTCTCGGGATCGTGCTTGTAATAGGATTCGGTTTCCGCGTTGTAGTATTCCTTGTAGGACGGGAACATACCTGTCTTAAGAACAGCTGAAACACCGCCCGTTGCGATTTCGTCGATTTCTTCGAAATCTACGGCATATGAAAGTGCCTGGCGAACACGGACATCGCTCATGACAGGGTCTTCGTTGTTGATGTAAAGACCTTCCGCAAGGGCCTGCTGTCCTACTTCGATGTTGTAAGCATCCTCAAGCTGAGCTGCCTGATCTACTGAAATGTATGGGAAGATATCAATGGATCCCGCAAGGATTTCAGTAAATGCGTCGTCTACGTTTGAGTAGATCTTAAATGTTACCTCATTAAGGTGAGCAGGTGTTCCGTAGTAATCATCGTATCTTTCAATTACCACAGAATCCATAGCCTTATAGGAAACGAACTTGAATGGGCCGGTTCCTATAGGTGAGGTGTTCTGGTCATTGTAGTCGGCAGGGATAATTGCCGAATCAAAATAGTTGATAAGTTCGGTATTGGGCTCGGAAAGAGTTACCACTACCTGAGTTTTGCCATCTTCTGATGTCTGCTCTGTAATGTCGGATATAATAGAAAAGGCAGTGACTACCTTGATATCTTCCGAATCATCAAGGAATCCTGCCGCACGCTTAAGCGAATATGAAACGTCGGATGCTGTAACCTTTTTTCCGTTGTGGAAAGTTACATCGTCACGTAATGTAAAAGTGTAGGTCGTTGCGTCTTCTGAGATAGAGTATTCAGAAGCCACAGCCGGCTGCATAACACCGTTTTCGTCTGCCTTAACAAGGCCTTCAAAGATGTTGTACAATACTTCACGTGTTCCTGCCGCTACCGCTTTGTGTGGGTCAAGACTGTCCATATCGTTTGTTATACCAACAATAACAGAACCGCCGTCAGAAGTTGCTCCTGTGCTGCTGTTGCCCTTCTTTGATGTACCTTTTCCGCATGCGCAGACTAAAGTCATCGTGAGTGCAAGAAGCAGGACGAAAAAAATGTGCTTTTTCATCTAAAGCTCCTCCTTTATTCGGTTGTCGCACCGCCGGAATCCGGCAGATGCAAGGACGCAGGCGCTGATACGACACGCCGCTTCCTTTTACACGCTCATAATATAGGTGATGAGCACAAAAGTCAATTATCAAATACGAAGAAAAAAGCCTTTGTATTTACAAAAAAATGTGTAATATGACCTATTTATTCAAGCTCGCTTGCTGCCGAGGGCATTCGCTTATCGCACAAAAAAGCGGACCACCTGAGTGGTCCGCCTGTAATTCTGCTGGTTTTATGCCGGCTGCTTCACGTACTTAACGATTTTGGTCTTCTTTGTGAAGTTGTAGCTGTCGTCGCACACAGAGTATGTGAGCTGGGCGTGCACGCCGTCTGCCATTACGGATACGTTGTAAATTCGGATGTTCTCCGAAACGTCGCCGTCCTCTTCATCGCTGGCAGATGCCCCCTCAAGGAGCCCCGAATTGTCGCCGCCTTCAATGTAAGTCAGTTCTGCCGAAGGAATGGTAAGAGTCGGCGCATTTCTGTCACGGCTGATGTAGGAAACCGCGCAAAGGCCGACGAGAATGATGTCGGCGAGAACCAGAAGGAAAACTATTCTTGCTTTCATTATTTGTTCCCTCCCTTGTCATTCTGACCGTTTCCGTAGTAGCGGCCGTAGTATTTGCCGTAATACTTACCGTAGTACTTACCGTAATACTTGCCGTAGTAACGGCCGGATCCGTCCATGCCCTTGTTAACCATGTTAAGGATAACACCGAGGATACGGATATTGGTCTTCTTTAACTGCTCGATGGCATTCTGGGCAAATCTGTAGCTTACGTTGCCGGAACCGATAACGATGGCGATACCGTCGCAGCACTGGGAAATAACCGCGGAGTCGATAACGGAACCGATAGGCGGTGTGTCGACGATAACGTAGTCGAATTTCTCCCTGGCAACTTTGATCATTGCCTTAAAGAGGTCTTTTCCGAGAAGTTCTGCCGGGTTCGGCGGGAAAGGACCTGCAAGTATCATATAAAGATTCGGAATGTCTGTTTCCGAAATAACGTCGTTAAGAGAAACGCTCTCAGACAGGAAATGGGACAGACCGTAGTTACCGCCGGAGATTCTGTATCGGCCGACGGAAACAGACTTTCTCATGTCCGCGTCAATTACAAGCACACGCTTTCCGGTTTCGGAAATGGATTTTGCAAGGTTAAGAGCGGTTGATGTCTTGCCTTCGTCAGGAATACAGCTTGTTACGGCAATTACCTTAACGTCGCTTCCGCAAAGCTGAAGATTGGTTCTGAGGTTTTTGTAGGCTTCGGAGGCATAGTAACTGATATTGCTGGTTTTACCGAATTTAATCTGTTGCATTATTCAGCCCTCCTTTTCTCGCTGCCCGTTGTATGAGTTGGCTTGCCTGATTTTGAAACCTTCTTCTTGGTCTTCTTTTTCTTGCCCTTGCCGTTTACTTCCGTATCCATGGATTCGTCGTAAGGGATGGATGCAAGAGTTGAAAGGCCCAAGAAACGCTCAACGTCATCCGGAGTCTTAATGGTATCATCAAGGATGTATTTGAGAATCAGAATTGCTGATGCAATAAACGCACCGATGAGTCCGCCGAGTATAAGGTACTTCGGTCTGTTGGGGCTTACCGGGGCGGATGAAATATCTGCCTTGTCAATCACGTTAACCGCTTCGATATCGGTTACTTCTTTGATCTGCTCGGAAGCTGCCATTCTGGTGGCATCTGCAATATCCTGAGCACGCATAGGGTTGGAATCAAGAACGCTGATGGTAATGATTCGTGTGTCTTCATCGGAAGATGCGGACACGCGGGACGCAAGACCGCCGGCAGTGATGCCCTTCATGTCAGGGTACACTTCACTTAAGCGAAGGTTAGCGATTACCTGGTTCATTACGGTCTGGCTTGTAACAAGCTTTACGTAGTCAGATGTAAGCAGACGGCCCGTCTGAAGATCGGCGTAGCTTACGGTATTTTCCTCATTGCTGCTTTTGGTCAGAACATAGATACTTGTAGATGAGCGATACTTCGGCGTTACGAACTCGCTGCTGTACAGATAGAACAGCAGACCGCCGAAGATACCCGCAAGACAGATAAGGAGAATGTTGTGGAGCAGAAGCCCGAAAATCTCCCCAAGGTCTATTGTTACTTCTTCTTTTTCGTTCATTTGACTCCCCTTTTCTTGAGAGCCACGCCATTCAAAGTCCACTTCGTGGAGGCGTGGCCTACGTGCTGCGAAGTTTTCATAGAAAACTTTACACCACCTTAATTACTTTATGAACTCAGGCGACGGCGACAGCTGCCGTCAATCGCTCTATTCCATCAGGTTAATCGAGATAGATGTCGTTTATTATGCACTCAGGATTTTCTGTGAAGATCCTGTCGGCATATTCCGCGCCGATCTTTTTGGCCACCCACCTGTA
>CACYBJ010000190.1 GCA_902772565.1 uncultured Lachnospiraceae bacterium
AAATGGAAAAGAGAACCCTTGCGGATTCTCTTCCCCGGAACTAGAAATATGAGAAAATAGAAAATGAATTTGGAAAAAATCTCATTTAAGGAGGTTCCATCTCTGTCATCATCTGATTTTATGATAGCAGAGCATTTTCCGGTCTTCAAGTTCGATTTCCGGGCCATATTTCCATATTTCGTAAAACCCGTCATTTTAGAGTTAATTAATTCCAATTACTGTTTATCGATCCATTCTCTCTCAAGTTTGAAACCCGAGTCGCTTTCCCGCTCTCCCGCCACGTACAGGTGGGAAACGTCCCCGATTGCGCGGGTTCTGAAGTAGGCTATCCTGTCCCTTCTCTCCTCGGTCTGCACTATGTTAAGGCCTGAGGGAGCACAGAAATTACCGTGCCACATTACCGGCGCGGAGGCTCCGATGAGATGTCCTATCATAAGAAGTGACACTGCCATGTGACAGAAAAGCACGATGGTATAATCCTTGGAATCTTCGATACGGTAGTAATTGCCCTCTCTTCTGTAGCCATGTTCAAGAAGAAGCGCATCCAGACTGTTGATTACAAGATTTGCTTCATCTGCCACATTGGACCCTTCATAAAGAGGTGCATACATCCACCTGTCTTTGTCATACATTTCCGGCATAGAAGTCCAGTCCTTGGGATACAGATCCCAGGCCAGGCGCTTGCTTTTTGTTTCGGGATCGTAGATCCTTCCCTCGTACTCCCTTAACCAGTCCAGAGTCACGGGAGTAATACCCGTGCCGGCCAGTGCAGTCTTAGCAGTATCCTGTGCGCGTCCCAGAGGAGAAACGTACCAGTATTTTACATTATCCAGATTCTGTATCCTCGGAGCCAGAAGTTTGGCTTCTCTCCAGCCCTTTTCCGTAAGGGAATCTATGGTATAGTCCGGTTCCGCATGCCTGACAAATATGAGTTTCAAAATAACACCTCCGTATATCAATACGCCCGCAAAACGCGGATTTCGATGCGTATCATACAATAACACCTAGGGATTATAGCACAATTATGTTACTTTTCACAACTTGACTAAATCCCTGTGAGAATTAAAATATATTTAAGGCAGATGCATCTGCCCCGGGAAATCCCGGCTTAAGTAATGACCGTACCGTATCACACAGTTATTGGAATAGAAATAGAGAGTAATAATATGAGTATTGAAGAATATAAGGCGGCTTTAAAACTCGGAGAAAGGGAAGCATCTTCACTTTCGGCAAAAAAAGAAAGCCCCTACCTTGTCGTTTTGGACGATATACCAAAGAAAATAGTTAAAAGAGAGAACCTGGGAATTCAGACCATCCCTGCGGAACTCATAGCGGGAACAGTTCATAACAACCGTTCCAATGCTTTCTCAAGAAGTTTTTATCCTCTTCTTTCGGCCGGCAGCGAATTTGCCTCCAAATGGGCACTGCTTTATGACAGCATTTCCGTAAACGGTATGAGGGAAGGAATCATCTGCGAAGAATACATGGGCAAGTACTATGTAATCGAAGGAAACAAGCGCGTTTCAGTGAACCGTTTCCTGGGCGTACCTTTCATAGAAGGAACCGTCACCAGACTGGTTCCGGAAAAAACGGATGATCCGGAAATCAAGCTTTACTACGAATATCTGGAGTTCTACAAAAAGAGCGGCATCGCAGAGATCCACTTCACAAAACTCGGAAGTTTCGACAAGTTTGCAAAACTTGTGGCTCCCGGAGAGGAAGTCTGGTCCGAAGATACCGTAATCAACGTTCGCAGTCTTTATAACAGATTCCGCAAAGCCTACGACGAGAAGCGTGGCGAGGACAAGCTTCGTCTCCCTGCCAGCGACGCCATGCTGGTCTACGTATCGCTCCTCGGAACCGAGGATACCAAAGACAAAACCGCTACGGAAATGACAGCGGACATAACCAAAATGTGGGACGAGTTTATACTTGACACCAAGGAAGAACCCATTGCGGTATCCACCCATCCGGTCAAGGATAAATCCAACGTGATCACCACCCTCTTTAAGGGTAAGAGCCGTTTAAAGATTGCCTTCATGCATCAGCATGATACAACCACAAGTACAAGAGTTTATGCTCATGAGCTGGGAAGACACTACCTTGAAGAAAAGGCTTTTCCGCAGTCCGTAACCACGGAATCCTTCTACAATGTTTCCACGGAGGATGCCGAGGACAAACTGGAAGAACTCTGCAAAGCCGGCTTCGACATGATTTTCTCCACTTCGCCGGAGCATAATGCCGCATGTGCCAAAATAGCAATTCTTTATCCTCAGACCAAGATTCTGAACTGCTCTCTTAACACATCTACGGCCCACATGCGTACCTACTACATCAGAAGTTACGAATCCAAATTCCTTCTGGGACTCATAGCCGGTGCCATGACCAAGACCAATCACATTTCATATATAGCAGACTATCCGGTATACGGAACCATTGCTTCCATTAATGCATTTGCCATAGGAGCAAAAACCGTAAACCCATGCTGCGAAATCTTCCTTTCCTGGACCTCCGTAAAGGACTCCGATCCGGACAAGGATGTAACGGACAACAACTGTGACATAGTATCATCCATTGATATTTCCTCACCTAAACAGCTTACACGTAAGTACGGACTGTATCTGAATCTGGACGGCTATCCTATTCAGCTTGCGGCACCTCTTACGGACTGGGGAAAGCTGTATGAGCAGATAATAAAAACAGTTCTTAACGGTACCTGGGAAGATGCCGAAACGGAACTGGGCGCCGAGGATCGTTCCCTCAGTTACTGGTGGGGATTATCCGGCGGATGCGCGGACATCATCTATTCGGAGAAGAAGATACCGCCGCGCACCCTCGATCTTGTGAATTTCTTAAAAGAGCAGATGATAAAGGGTCAGTACCATCCTATTTCCGGAACCTTAAGATTCCAGGACGGTACCGAGCAGGATTTCGAAGACAATTTCGACATCTTAAATCTCATCAACATGGATAAGCTTTACGAAAACATCCATGGCTATATTCCGGGAGTTTCCGAAATCAAACAGGAAGCCGTAGAGCTTGCAAAGGCTCAGGGAATCAAGGCAGATGACACTGCATCCGACTGATCCGCTGCTCGTAAGAGGATCATCACAAAAAAGAAGGCGTTAGTTACAGGGGTAATAAAAAGTGCACATTTTGATTGTAGGCGATGAGCCGAGTAAAAAGTATTGGGACTATTATCAGGAAGGAAGCCTGGACGAGTTTGACCTTATCATTTCAGTAGGGGATCTGCCCGCACCTTATCTTTCATTTCTGGTAACCTTCGCAAAGTGCCCGCTTCTTTATGTCAGCGGCAACCACGATGCGGTATATGACACACAGCCGCCGGAAGGATGCGTGTGTATCGACGATGATTTAATAGTTTATAAAGGTATCAGGATTCTGGGGTTGGGAGGCTCTTACAGGTATAAACCGGGCCCCTGTCAGTACACGGAAAAGGAAATGAGAAGGCGCATTGCCCGTCTCTTCCCGAAGATATTCTTTAAAAAAGGATTTGATATTCTGGTGACGCATTCGCCGGCCAAGGATTTAAACGACGGCGAAGACTTGCCCCACAGAGGCTTTGAGTGCTTCAACAAGCTGATAGACAAGTACAAGCCCAAGTATTTCCTGCACGGTCATGTCCACATGAATTACGGACGCAGCCACCCAAGGGAATGCATGAAGGGCGAAACAAAGGTCATTAACGGTTACATCAGCCACGTTATTGATATTTAAGCCTTATGCTTACTGACACGAAACACTCTTTCTTCGTAAATCCACCAACTGAAAAAGCCGATCCCGGGTAGTCCGGAATCGGCTTATTTTTATGCCTGTTCAGTTTTTTTAACGTTTTCGTTTACGCCTGCCGAAAAAATATCTTTTCTCTTCTCGAACGCGAAGTAAAGAATGAGTCCCAGAACTCCGCAGGAAATAATCTCGCCGACGCATACGGTGATTGCAAGATACCAGATTGCATCAGGAAGCTTGTAGGCAAATCTTAAAACAAGCGGAACGATTATTGTGTTTGAAAGGATGGGCGGAAGAACCGCAAGATAAGGAACCTTTCTTAACAGTCTTGTTCCGATGGCACCGATGAGGGTTGCAAGGGAACCGAAGATAATGTCCCAGATAACTGCACCGGTTACGGTATTGGCAATTAAGCATCCGATAAAAAGACCGGGGATTGCAGCAGGTGTGAATACCGGAAGAATGGTAAGCGCTTCGGATATTCTGATCTGGATTGCACCGCTTGCGAGGTTAAACGCATTGATGAAAACTGTCAGAACGACGTAAACTGCCGCAATAACAGCTGCCTGTGTGATAAACAGGACCTTCTTGTGATTGTCTTTCATATTAAATTGTCTCCTTAGTTTTGTTTAAAGTGTGGATGGTTTCGAACACACTGCCCTCCGATTGTATTATTTTCGGTGGCAAAAGTCAATCACAAATTATTTTAAATATTTCTGTTCAAATTCTTCGATTCTAAGGGGCTTTTCGAAAAGGAAGCCCTGTCCTCTTGCAAGTCCTGTGTTCTTGATCATTCGGGCCTGCTCTTCTGTTTCAATACCACCGAAAAGGACATTCTTGCCGGCAATATGTGCCACAGATGCGATAGCCTTTACAAAGGCCTGTCCGCTTTCGTTCTCCTGAATGTTCTTCCAGATAGTACGGTCGAATTTAACCGTATCTACCGGTGCATTCATGAGGAAACTGATGGATGAACCGCCTGTGCCGAAACTGCCGAGGGTAATATCAAAGCCCTTCTTTCTCAGGTTTTCAACCTTTTCGCGAAGACCGTCGACATCGGAACCCAAAAGGTTTTCCTTGACTTCGATTACGATGAGTCTCGG
>CACYBJ010000191.1 GCA_902772565.1 uncultured Lachnospiraceae bacterium
AAGATCGAGAATCATGTTAAGATTATACTTTCTTGCCCAGGCATATGCCCGGTCTAAGATTTCAAAACCACTTTCGATATACTCGCCTTCTTTTGTTTCAAGAAGCTCGTAATCGACAGGAACTCTCACATGATCCAGTCCCCATCCGCTGATTCTCTTGAAATCTTCTTCCCCGATGAAGTTTTCATAATGATCATAGCTGTGCTCGCACTGGTAAAGCCAGCCTCCAAGATTTACGCCGTGTGAAAAGCCCTCAAAACTTCTCATAAAACACCTTCCTTTACATTGTATAGCCGGCATATGCCGAGGTAAGTAACTGATTAAATTTTATCAGATACTTACCGTTATTCATATATGAATAAATACGTGCTTTTTTAATACGATTCAATAATGCAATATATTACGCACATGATATATAAATTTCATTACTCTTTTTTCGTTTTGATGCACAAAAAAATCCCTGCCTTGCGGCAGGGATGAAGTTTTCATAATTATGTTAATTATTGACCTCTGATGTACTCTTCGTCGAAGATGATTTTTCTTGCCTGAGGTGCGTTGAAAAGGATAATTGCTCCCAGTACGCAGAAAAGCATTTCAGGAAGCATGTAGCATCCGTTGTAAAGGAAACTGTAGATCCAGATGTTCTTTGTGTAGAAACCGTCCCAGAGCTTTCCGAAGCTGCCCCAGATAACAACGCCGCTAAGGAAGTGTGATACGAATCTGAGTACTGAAGCAAGGATGATGCCTGCTATCCAGCCTACTTTACCCTTCTTACGGAAGATGCCTGCAATACCGAGAACGAAGAATGCAAGAACATAATCGAGAAGAATACTTCCGATGAGCATTGCCGGTGTAAGTCCCCAGCTGAAAAGACCGTCCATGATTCCCTGGAAGAACTGTATCAAGGCATATACGAATGATACTACAAGTCCGCTCTTTACTCCTCTTCTGATGGAGAAGATGAAAATCGGAAGCATGGAAAGAAGTGTTACGGAGCCTCCCCAAGGTAACTGGAATACCCTGATGAAACTGAGTACGGTTGCAAGAGCTACCATTACGGCGCCTTCAACCAGGATTCTTGTGTTGTAACCTTTGTTACTGTTCATAAAAAAACCTCCTTAAAATTGCTAAGGAGGGGACATCACAATTAGCCGCAAACGCAGTGATGCGCCTGTGACTACGCTTTCTTACGCCGGTATTATCCGGTTCAAGTATGAGGGTCAGAAAGTAAACACTTTCAATCTCAGCGATGTGCTCCCCTAGCGATTATTAAATTACCGCACTAGTGTAACTAATGCGGTAATCAATGTCAATAGAATTATTCAGTTTTTGCAAGTTCTTCGGCACGCTTAAGCGCATCGTCGATATGAGGCTGGAAATTATCCTCTCCTATAAGGCTGTCAAAGCCTGCTTTCTTAATAACGTTCATAGGCTGTTCGTTAACATGTGAAAGCACGATCTTAATGTCCTTCTTTTCACAATCCGCATAAAGCTGTTCAAGATTGTGCATGGCTGTTGCATCTATGGCATTCACACTACGCATACGTACAACCAGCACCTTTGTATCTTCCTTAAATGAAATCTGAAGAATCTTTCCTGCTGCGGCAAAGAACATAGGACCGGAGATTTCGTAAACAACGGTCTTTTCCGGAATCTCCCTCAGAGTAATACTGTCAGGGTCGTTTTCATCATCGATTTCCTTCCAGCCCTCTACTTCCGTTACATCGCTCATACGCTTCATAAAGAGTATGGCAGCAAGCACGATACCAACTTCGATGGCAACTACAAGGTCAAAGATAACCGTAAGTGAGAAGGTGGTTAAAAGAACGAGAATGTCGCTCTTGGGTGATGACTTGCAGAGTTTAACAAAGCCCCTCCAGCCACTCATATTGTAGGCAACCTGGAAAAGAATTGCTGCAATGGCCGGCATTGGAATGAGTTTCGCAAAAGGCATAAGGAATACTACCACAAGCACAAGGCTTACAGAGTGAACCATGCCTGAAACAGGGGTGCGTCCGCCGTTTTTAATGTTGGCTGCGGTTCTTGCAATGGCACCTGTGGCAGGGATACCGCCAAAGCAGGCAGATCCGATATTACCCACACCCTGGGCAATAAGTTCCATGTTGGAACGGTGCTTTGAGTTAACCATACTGTCGGCAACCACTGCGGAAAGAAGGGATTCGATTCCCGCGAGAAGCGCTATGGTTACGGCATTTGAAAGCTGGGAACGGATCATTCCGAAAGAAAATACGGAAGGCCTGATAGAAACCGGAGGAAGTCCGGTTCTGATGTCCTTAAAGGCCTTTCCTATGGTCATAACATCAAGTCCCGCAAGTTCCACAATAGCAGCTGTTACTACAACGGCAATCAAAGAACCCGGAATCTTCTTAAAAATCATGGGCCAGATAATAAGAATGGCAAGTGCAAGTACACCGATAAGCACAGCCTGAAGATTAACAGTTGAAATATTCTTTACCAAAGCTTCAATCTTCTCACCGGTTTCAATGGGCTTTTCGCCATGCTCATACTTGATTCCGGCAAAGTCTTTAATCTGTCCGATAAAAAGGGTAATGGCAATACCTGCGGTAAAGCCTGTTGTAATTGTATAAGGAATAAACTTAAGAAGGTTTCCGAAACGGAAAAATCCCATCAAAATAAGAAGGACACCGGCCATAATGGTTGCAACCATAAGACCTTCGGTACCGTCTTTTGCTACGATTCCCGCAACTATTGTGGCAAATGCCGCCGTCGGGCCTGCTATCTGCACGCGGCTGCCTCCAAGGAATGCAACAAGAAATCCTGCCACAATGGCAGTATAGATACCTGCTTCAGGGCCTACGCCTGATGCGATGGCAAGAGCGATTGAAAGGGGAAGTGCGATTATTGCTACGATAATACCCGCAATCACGTCCTTTACGAACTGCTCTTTGGTGTATGTTTTCATTACTGAAAACAACTTCGGTTTTAATTTGTCCATTTTACTCTCTCTTTTTTTATATTTTTTCTCTTTTTATTTATTATATGTTTCCAGATCCAGCATATTCTCGCTCTTTGCAACAATAACTGCCGCAGCTACGTCTCCCGTTGTATTGGACATGGTATCAAACATATCAAGTACCGGAACCAGCGGAAGTACAATTCCCATGGTTTCCACCGGTACATGAAGAATACCAAATGTTACGGCAAGACATAAAAATGTTGCACCCGGAACACCGGGGGCTCCCAGAGACAACATAATTACAGTTACAGCCATTGATACCAGGGCTGATACCGGCACATCAATACCGCAGCCTCTTGCAACCGAAAGACTGATAATCGTCAGGAAAATACATGCACCATCCATATTAATGGTCGCTCCCAGAGGGATTGAAAAATTGGCAAGTTTGGGAGCTATACCAAGTTTTTCTGTGCAGATTCTGACATTGGTAGGCATGGCAGCATTACTTGAACACAGCGTAAAAGAAGTAACCATGCCTTCAGCATTCTTTTTGTAAAATTTAAACGGATTAAGCCTTGCGAGAACCAGAATCAAGAGTCCGTAGATCATTATCATGCACATAATAGTCAGACTTTGGATGATTCCGATACTGAACAGGGATTTGAAAGATTTTCTGCCGGCTTCCACTACCATGATAATCATGGAAACAAAAACCATCAGCGGAATAAACCTGGTAATCAGTGTTGTAATTGCCAGAAACAGAGAATTCATAGCTTCAAACAGGTTTCTGATTATCTTTGCATGCTGCCCTATCATTCCAAGGGCCAGACCAAATATTACAGCCAAAAATATAATCTGTAAAGTGTCAGATTCAATAAAAGGTCGCAGGAAATTGGAAGGAACAATGTTTACAATCATATCCCGTACCGAAACATTTATATCACCGGACAGGTTTACTTTCTCGCTTATATCTTTAATTTCAAGCATAAACCCGTATTCTCCGGGCTTTGCGATATAACACATCCCTATTGAAATGGAAACCGCAATTATTGTAGTCAAGAGATACATTAATACTACTTTTACACTCACGCGACCCAGTTCTGCAAGAGATTCAAACTGGGATATGCAGGTGACCAGCGAAAAGAATACCACCGGAGCTATGATTATTTTAAGTGCATTTAAAAACATTGTCTTGATGGGTGTAAGAACAGAAGTATTCACCGCATTCGTTGTTTTTTCCGGAAGGAAACGAACCATTAAGAATCCTACCAAAAGTCCCAGTACCAGGGCGGCGATGGAGAAAGGAAGCATGTTTCTTTCGGAAACACCTGCCTGAATCTGCACAACATTAAACTGTCCTGAACGGCTGTATTTATACTTATCGCCATGGGATTTTAAAAGTACCGAACGGATGGAGCCTGCGTCCACATCATCCTCTACGGAAAGAGAAAAGCCTTCGGCGCCTTCGTAGGGGTTAAATTCCTCACCCTGCATGTAAACCACCACCTGCAGGTCGCCGAAAAACCTTTTGATTTTAACTGTAAGAGACGCATTTTCATTTGCATGTTCGTTAAACATAACAAGAGTCTCTTCCAGAAGAAGTTCGGTCTTTTGAATGAACTTCTTTCCGAGTCCCACCTTTTTTAGTTCTTCGGCGGTATAACTCATGGCATCTGCCATATATGTTTTTGATTCTTTTGAAAATGTCTTTTTAAGACTGATTATTCTTCTCAAAGCTGATCTCCGATTATCCTGATTCCTATTTGCGGGCTTTATTCATACGTAATAAAAACTGCCCACAGCATTACATTTTTATTATAT
>CACYBJ010000192.1 GCA_902772565.1 uncultured Lachnospiraceae bacterium
GATGGAAAATGGTACAACGTTGATGTTACTTGGGACTCTGATCAGGGCTCCGATAAGTATTTCCTTCTTACAAGTGAAACAATTGCAACTGCTGCATACGGAACACATACACCGAATGTGACATTCTCCGGATATACAATGGCAACGGAGGATAACCCCTACAAGAAAGATGATGAGAAGAATATAAAAGCATCTTTGCTTGGTTGCGCATTAACTCCTCAAGACATGATAGATGTTGAGTGCTATTTCGATTCCGTGAGCTGGGATGTATCGGGCGGTACGGAAACTACCGGAAATAAGGTTGTATTTGATATTCCCAGTACTCCCGGATATAAACAGGAAATGACTTATGCGGAGGGCAACCCCACCGGTTCTGTCGGCGGAAAGAGTTGCGTTGTCTTTACGTATAGAGTGCCTGCACGTTGTATGTCGGAGACCATAACTGCACAGGTAGTATCTTCAGACGGAACAAAGAAGAGTGAAGTGTTCCGGGTATCCGTGAAAAAGTATATAGACGTTCTTCTTGAAGATGAGAGTAAGAATCCGGGACAGAAAGAGTTCTTTAAAGCAATGCTCTATTATGGAAAGTATGCACAGATATACTTTAGTATGAATCCTCCCGTTGCTGCAGATAAAGGATACGAATCGGGCAATCCGATTCCGACCATGACTGATGACATTGCTAAGGGATATTTGAAGAAAGGTAAACAGACCGATTATGTTAATGTTGGAAAAATGATGTATGGTTTCTATGAAAGCGATGAGCGCCCTACCAGTACCGATTCGAATTTTAAATACCATGCTTCAAGCCTTGTGCTTCGTTCTCAGGTAGTTGTTCGTCATTACTTTGAACTGAGCGGAAACGCAACCTTAGATGATTATACTTTTAAGTCCGGTTCAAAGACGGTTCAGGCATTTGAAATGGGCGGATATGTTTGCGTTGAAATTGCATTCTCACCTGAAGAGGCATCTACTATGACTGCATCCCAGTCAAAGAGCGATATTGGAGTTTATAAGAGTAGTGATCCGAGTACAGCAATTATGTCGTTTAAATATAATCCGATGGATTATGCATATGGAGTATTGAATAATTCAAATTATAATACCAATACCGATTTGACGAATTTATTAAAGGCATATATGTGGTATAGCGTTACCGCTAATATCTATTAAAGTACAGTTTGATCAATTTGAAATTACAATAGTATATCCACATCATGATGACTAAATTCATGATGTGGATATTGCAATTAAGGGAATATTTGTGAACGAAGAGAAGAAAAAAACAATAATATATATACTGATTGTTGTCTGCGTTTTATTGTTGATTGCGGGTATTGTTTTTGTGATACTCATGGTAGGCAAGAATAAAAAGAATCAGATAAACAATCCGGAAAGTAAGGTGATTCGATTGGATATTCCAAGTGAAGAACATCCAAAAGAACCGGAAAGTATCAATAAAGGAAAAGAAGAAGTGATGTCGGATAGCGAGAAGACTAATAAAGAAAAAACAAACGACAAAGAGAAGACTTCTGAAAAGAATTCTACCAAACCGGTAGCTACATCGGAAAAGAAGAGTGATGAAGGGAAAAAAGAAGATGTTCCTTTAATTATTATTGAGGATCCGAAAAACAATTCAACACCATCTTCCAATCCCAATACCAATCCGGGAAATAATACAAACAATAATACAAATGATGATAAACCAATTGAACTACCATTTGTTCCGTACGAAGAGATTAAAGTTGACGAATAATGAATAATGCACGGCAGGCAGAGTTTCTGCCTGCTGTTTTACTTTTAGAAACAGATGACCAAAGCCTACCGTATCGCAGAACTGAATATAGAAATCTCCTCCCTCTACGAGCGTGTGCATCACTATTGTGAGGGCTATGAGGCCGGGGAGAACGCAGGAGAGCCTGATATTCGCGTAGAAATAACTGAGGACGATATCGAGTCGGAAAGAACTTTTTCGGACCGTACGAGGGCCAAAGAAGGACGATTAGCGCTTGTTCCGACGGATGATTACCTTGAAGAACTGGCAGTATATCGTAAGATTTGCGAGAAATTGCCGTACTATGACCGTTTCCTCTTTCACGGATCAGCGCTGGCCATGGATGGAGAGGGATTTCTCTTTACGGCACCCAGCGGAACGGGTAAGTCCACACATGCGAGGCTCTGGAGAGAAGTTTTCGGTAATAAAGTGTCCATGATTAACGATGACAAGCCCGTTATCGGCATACAGGGCAACGAAATTCGTATCTTTGGTACCCCCTGGAACGGGAAACACCGCCTTGGCACGAATACATCGGTACCC
>CACYBJ010000193.1 GCA_902772565.1 uncultured Lachnospiraceae bacterium
AATCTTGGGTTACCGAAGCAGTTTGATGTACCCCAGAGAAGCTTCTTAGGATTAGTCTTCTGCTTTTCTGCAATATAATCTACGATTTCGTTAAGGTTAGCAAGTGTCTCTGTGAAATCCTTGCCTTCCGGAGCAAGATCGCGGTCATGGAAGCAGAAATAGTCGATTCCGAGCTTGTCCATGAATTCCCAGCCGGCATCAACCTTTCTCTTAGCGATATCCATAGGAGTGGTTCCGCCGAAAGTCTTGTCCTGTGTGCCTGAACCGAACATATCTGTTCCGTCTGCACCTAATGTGTGCCACCAAGCCATAGCGAACTTAAGATGTTCTGCCATAGTCTTTCCTGCAACTACTCTGTCTTTGTCATAGAACTTAAAAGCAAACTTGTTTGTGCTCTTAGGTCCTTCATACTTTACGTATGGTACGTTTTTAAAGTACTCAGCCATAAGTGTCTCCTTCTAAAAAGTATTTATTTGGGTTAGTTTTTCACTAATTATAATTATAATGATTTGCGCATTTATTGCAATAAATAAATGTGCGACTTGATAAAACTTTATCACCTGCAATTCTTGATTATTTGCCTATATAATGGTAACATAAATTCAAATGGGCCAAAATGGCCAAGTATTACGGAGGTACGTATCAATATGATGAAACTTGTTTTGATAAGACACGGCGAAAGCCAGTGGAACCTTGAAAACAAATTCACAGGCTGGCATGATGTAGAGCTTTCACCTAAGGGTGTTGAAGAGGCAAAGGCTGCAGGTCAGCTTCTCAAGGCAGAAGGCTATGACTTCGATATCTGCTACACATCCATCCTTAAGAGAGCCATCCATACTCTTGACACAGTTCTTAATGAAATGGACCGTGTATGGCTTCCTGTTATCAAGGATTATCATTTAAATGAAAGACACTACGGTGCACTTCAGGGCCTTAACAAGGCAGAAACAGCCGAGAAGTACGGCGAGGAACAGGTAAAGATCTGGAGACGTTCATTCGACGTTAAGCCACCTGCACTTGATCCGGCAGATGCTGAAGCACCTTGCAACCAGGAAATGTTCAGAGAAGTTCCGAAGGAAGACCTTCCTTTAAACGAGTCTCTTGAAACAACAATCGAAAGAGTTGTTCCTTACTTCGAAAGCACAATCAAGGAAAGCATGAAGGAAGGAAAGAGAGTTATCATTGCTGCTCACGGAAATTCACTTCGTGCACTTGTTAAGTACTTTGATAATCTTTCAGATGAAGAAATCATCGGCGTTAACATTCCTACAGCTTCTCCGCTCGTATATGAATTCGATGACAACTTCAACGTAGTTAACCACTACTACCTTGGCGACCAGGAAGCACTTGCTGCAAAGATGAACGCAGTTGCTAACCAGGGCAAGAAGGCATAAGAATCTGCTGTAACAATATCAGCCGTATGAAAAAACAAAATCCGTGTCCTGCATCAGGCAGGCACGGATTTTTTAAGTTACCGCACCACATGCAACAAGCCCCCATTTTGTCAACCGACAGCGGCTCTATACCGGCATCAAGTTTTTCAAAAAAAACTTGACCAAAAGCCGCGAAAACATCATAATTGTAATGTTTGGAAAGGAGGTATGTCATGGACGAAAAAGACTTCGAAAAAGACAACAATTTTATGGATCACAACGACTCCGAAACCGAAGAAGTGCTCGAACCAAAAGACGAATTCGATGCCAAGGAAGAATTTGAAGACATAGAAGAATTCGACGCCGTAAAAACCAAGGACATCCTTCTTAAGTGTCTGCTCAAAAAGCAGTACCAGGAAATCCGCGAGATAACCTCGGAACTTCATCCTGCCGACCTTGCTTTGGTACTTGAAAGTTTCGACGAGAACAACCGTCTCGTAATCTTCCGTCTGTTAAGAAAAGACGTTGCTACCGACGGTTTCACGTATCTCTCCGACGATATCCGTAACGATCTTGTGGAGGGTTTCTCCGATGCCGAAATCGTAAACACTCTGGAAGAGGTAAGTCTTGACGATGCCGCAGATATGCTCGAAGATATGCCTGCCAGTGTTGTAAAGAGAGTTCTTGCCAAAACCAGCAAGGCCACCAGAGAGAGTCTCAACAAGCTTCTTAACTATCCCGAGTACTCCGCCGGTTCCATCATGACACCGGAACTCATTCGTTTCCGTAAGGAAATGACCGTAAAGGATGCTTTTAAGGAAATCAAACGACAGGGCCGCGATGCCGAAACGGTTTACACCGGCTTTGTCGTTGACAGAAATAAACTCATAGGCGTCGTATCTGCCAAGGATCTTCTCCTTTCGGACGATGATGTAAACATCACCGATCTGATGGATGAAAACATAATCACCGTGCTTGTAACGGACGACCAGGAATTTGTTGCCCGTCAGATGCAGAAGTACGACTTCACCACCATGCCCGTAGTGGACCACGAAGGCATGCTTGTGGGTATCGTTACCATCGACGACGCTATCGATGTCCTTGTAGACGAGTCTACGGAAGATATGCAGAAGATGGCCGCCATCCTTCCCGACGACCAGGATGCAGCCTATCTGACCACTTCCGTTTGGAGACATGCAAAGCAGAGAATCCCCTGGCTTCTCATACTCATGCTCTCCGCTACATTTACCGGAATGATCACCACCCACTACGAGACGGCATTTGCCTCTCTCCCGCTTCTGGTATCCTTCATGCCTATGCTCATGGACACACCGGGTAACTGCGGTAACCAGGTAGCAACACTTATGGTCCGCGGACTGGCACTGGGTGATGTCAAAACCAACGATATTCTGAGAGTACTTTGGAAAGAACTTCGTGTTTCCGCTACCATAGGTCTCATTCTCGGAGTAGTAAACGGAACCAGAATATACATTATGTACGGTGTCATGGGAATGAACGGAGTAGATGCTTCCGAAGCACTTAAGTATGCTCTTGTTGTAAGTATCGCTCTCTTCCTTGCGATCGTAGTTGCCAAGCTTGTGGGAGCAACTCTTCCCCTTGCCGCAAAAGCCGCACATCTCGACCCTGCCATAATGGCCACACCCTTTATCACAACCATCGTAGATGCATGCTCGCTCATTCTTTTCTTCAAGATTGCAAGCATAATTTTCTCGGGAACCATTGCAGGATAATATAAAAGGATTTTTGATTAAATGAATATAATACTCGACGTTGACGGTACAATCTGGGATACCACGGAAGTGGTGGCAAAAAGCTGGATGAAAGCGGTTTGCGAGGTTGTTCCGGAAGACTCCCCCGTACGCGACCGTGTGATCACCGGGGCCACACTGAAAAAAGAATTCGGAAAACCCATGGACGAAATTGCTGCCGATCTGTTTCCGGAAACCGACGAAGAAACACGCACAAAACTGATGGATGCCTGCGCCGTGCACGAACAGGAAGACCTGGAAGCCTGCAGTGAGGATCTTACTTATCCCGGCGTAAAAGAAACCATTAAGCATCTGGCGAAGGATAACAACGTTTACATCGTAAGTAACTGCCAGTCAGGCTACATCGAACTGGTCATTAAGAAGCTCGGGATCAAAGAATACATAAAAGATTTCGAATGTTTCGGAAACACCAATAAATACAAAGCCGAAAACATTCGCATGGTCATTGAAAGAAACACCAACGGCTGCGCCTGCGACATGGACTTTTTCTATGTAGGCGACACCGCCGGGGATTTTAGGGCATCTGCCGAAGCGCAGGTTCCTTTCATCTTTGCTTCCTACGGCTTCGGTACCGAAGAAGAAATAGCAGCGGCCGAAGCAGAAACCGGCAAATGCAGATACGGAAGCATCATAAGTTTTGAGGAACTGAAACTGTAATAAAATCCATAACCGCAAACCGGATGCGCGATTCCCACACCATGGCATACACACCGGACTGCATGATTTAAGCATAAAAATACGGATACCAAACATTGACTAAATTCAATGTACGGTATCCGCTTTTTTATTATATCAATTCTCCGATGCTCATCTATTCATAGGATTTACAATGCTTATTTATCCATCGGATTTTACAATGCTTGTTTATTTATCGGATTTTACAACGATTGTTTGTTTATCAGATTTGACA
>CACYBJ010000194.1 GCA_902772565.1 uncultured Lachnospiraceae bacterium
CGCCGAAGCGACTGTTTTTTATTGCTTATTATTCGTCTTTCTTTTCTTCTTCCTCGTCATCATCAAGGTCGAGGTCGTCGTCAATGTCATCGAAATCATCGAAGTCATCGAAGTCTTCAAGGTAATCCGGAAGACAGAACTTAACGACTGCGAAAGCGATTCCTGCGATTGCTACGATTGCACCGATGGTAGCAAGGATCCAAAGCAGAGTATTGGAATTCTTATTATTGTCCATAGTAAATACCTCCTGTTCGGACGAAATGTCATTTTCTGTTGTTATTATATCATCTGATAAACGAATTATCTATTCAATTTGCGATTTTTTCAGATTTTCGTGAGTTTTGCAAAGGACGCAAGCATTTTGCGTGATATTCCGTCAAAATCCACGGTGATTTCAAAGTCTTTGGAACCCTTGTCTATCCTGGTGACCTTGCCGGCGCCGTATCTTGGATGGTTGACCATGTCACCCACCTCAAAGCCCGGTCCTGTGGGGGCTGCCGGAGTAAGCTCTCTTACGGGTACATCCCCTGCAGAACTTGCCGACGAATAGGAGGCAGATGCCTTCTTGTAGGCCGTGTAAGGATTCTCGTAGGGGCTGGTTCTGGTGATCTTATAAGGATCCAGTGAACTCTTATAGTTATGCATAAAGGATTCGTGGGCGTGGCCGGCGATGTGCAGCATATGCCTCGGAACGTCCTTCATGATAAACCGAGAAGCATTGTTGGCGGTGGTCATGCCGTGTATCATGCGCTGCTTGGCGCAGGTGAGGGTCAGTTCCTTCTTGGCACGGGTCATTCCCACGTAGCACAGGCGACGCTCCTCCTCGATTTCTCCGGGCTCCTGGGACATGCCTGAAGGGAACACGTTTTCCTCCATACCGCAGATAAACACGCAGGGGAATTCCAGACCTTTGGCGCCGTGGAGAGTCATGAGCATAACCGCATCTTTATCGTCATCCACCATGTCGATGTCGGCAACCAGGGATACTTCGGAAAGGAAGTCCTCGAGGCTGGCATCTGCCCCGGCGTTTTCTTCGTAATCGACGGCTTTGTCAACGAGGGAGGAGATGTTCTCCATACGGTCGTTGGTCTTGTCGTCGTCTTCGTCGATGGCGGCAATGTAATCCTTGTAGTCGATTTCGGCTACGATGTGACCGATGAGTTCCTCGATGGTGTTCTCGGCCTTGTATTCCTTAAAACTCTCGATGAGTTCCACGAATTCTTCGATTTTTTTAGCGGCCCTCGGGGCAGATGCCCTGCCGCTCTCACTGCACATGGCTTCATAAAGGGAACAGCCGGTGTAGTCGGCATATTCCGCCAGCTTGTCCAGTGTGGTGTCGCCTATTCCACGCTTGGGAACGTTGGCAATTCGCATTATCTGGGCGGCATCCCTGGGGTTAACCAGTATTTTCAGATAGGCAAGTATGTCTTTGATTTCGCGTCTCTGATAGAAGTTTACGCCTCCCACCAGCTTGTAAGGCATATTCATGCGGATCATGCGCTCTTCGAAAAGACGGGACTGGGCGTTGGTGCGGTAAAGCACGGCAAAGTCGCTGTAAAGGGCGCCGTTGTCCACCTTTTTCTGGATTTCTCTTACAACACCCGTTGCCTCTTCGATGTCAGTACCGTACTGGATGAAGGTTACATCTGCGCCGCCGTCCTGAGCGGACCACAGTTTCTTGTCCTTGCGTCCGTAGTTATGGGAAATGACCTCGTTGGCTACATCCAGAATCTTCTGGGTGGAGCGGTAGTTCTGCTCCAGTTTGATAACCTTGGCATTTATAAATGTGTTTTCAAAACTCAGAATGTTGGTGATGTCCGCCCCTCTGAATTTGTAAATGGACTGATCGTCGTCACCTACCACGCAGAGGTTGTGCTCGTATTCGCCGCGCTCGTTGCGGTGGTTGGCCAGATGCTTGATAAGGCGGAACTGGGCGGTGTTGGTATCCTGATACTCGTCCACCATTATGTACTGAAAGCGGTCGTTGTAGTAGTTAAGAGCCTCACCCACGGTATCAAAAAGGATAACTGTGTTAAGTAACAGGTCATCAAAGTCCATGGCATTGTTATCCTGAAGGCGCTTCTGGTACTCCTTGTAGACCCGGGCTATCTGCTTGTCGATGTAGTCGTAGGCGGTTTTTGCGAACTCATCTGCGCTGATGCATTCGTTCTTGGCCTTCGAAATTGCGCTGATGAAAACCCTGGGCGAAAACTGCTTGGAGTTTATGTTCAGATCCTTCATGATCTTGCGCATCTGGGACTTAACATCGTCGGTATCGTAGATGGTAAAGTCCTGGGTGTAGCCCAGATGTACCGCGTATCTGCGGAGTATGCGCACGCACATGGAATGGAAGGTCATGACCCACATGCCGGAAGTGGCGGAGCCCAAAAGCCTTTCGGCACGCTCACGCATCTCCTTGGCAGCCTTGTTGGTGAAGGTTATGGCAAGTATGCTGTAAGGGGAAACGCCCCTCTCTTCCACAAGGTAGGCAATGCGGTGTGTAATGACTCTGGTTTTGCCGGAACCTGCGCCGGCAAGGATCAGCAAGGGTCCTTTATCATGTAATACAGCTTCCTGCTGTGGCGGATTCAGTGAATTCAAATCAAACATTTCGGTACATGCAGGCCTTTTTTGCGGAGGCGAGCCTGCCAATCGCCGTTTCCTGCGGAAAACACTGTGTTTTCCGGTGTAAAATAACTCGGCAGATGCACAGGCACCGCCGTAAGGTAACGGATAAATTTTAGCATACGGGAAGGGTCAAAACAAGGACAGCAGGAAAAAATAGAAGGACTTATGATATGGTGATGATATGTTGACACGCGGTTTTGAAAACTATAAAATAAAAACGTGTTTTTACATGCTGCCGAATCGGAATTGCATGTTGCGGAAATAAAACTACGTATTGTATTTTTGTGTTCCGATATATGGGAAAGGGGATAAAATGAGTATTCAGTGGAAAGATTACATGAGAGGCGTTCAGGAGTCTCTTAACAGCACAAATTACGTGGGTCCCCACGACATTCCGGACATCGATCTTTACATGGATCAGGTGACTTCCTTTATGGATGCGCACCTGGCGTCTTCGAAGCGTTTCGATTCCGACAAGCTTCTCACGAAGACCATGATCAACAACTATACGAAGGACGGACTGCTTCCGCCGCCGATCAAAAAGAAATATTCCAAGGATCACATGTATATGCTGGTCTTTATCTACTATCTTAAGAATTTCCTCAGCATCAGCGACGTTAAGACTGTTATCGGACCTATGTCGGAAATGTTCTTTGACGGACAGGGCGGCATGAAGCTTGAGGATATTTACAGCGAAATCTTCAACATGGAAGAGGGGCTGTCCTACGCCCTTGCCAAGGATGTAATGAAGAAATTCGTACATTCCCGTGACATGTTTAAGGAACTGGGTGACGAGAAGGAAAGAGAGTATATGCAGATATTCTCCTTCATA
>CACYBJ010000195.1 GCA_902772565.1 uncultured Lachnospiraceae bacterium
AGCGCTGGCAGGCTCCAAAGGAGCATGACAGCGTAAAACGTACTGATTTCGTAGAAATCATGTACGCAGCGTCGCGCATCGTCGCTCTTTAAAATCCAAAACCTCCCGGAGTAATCTCCGGGAGGTTTTTTTAATTCTAAATCTATGTGGTGGCTATGGAAAACACTTAAAATCACCCTTTCCATAGTCAAATCCTTTGATATCATGCTCTTTTTTCTCATGGCGGCTATGGAAAATCCCGAAAATCACCCTTTCCATAGCCAAATCCAGTGAAATCAAGCTCTTTTTTCTCATGGTGGCTATGGTAAACACTTAAAAACCCCATTTCCATAGCCAAACGCCCTAAAATCAAGCAAAAAGAAACAAAAATGGCTATGGAAAACACTTAAAAACCTGTTTCCCATAGCCGAAAGCTTTTTTCATTGTAAAAATGACATTAGAGGATCATGATATACAAAACCACCTCTCGGAAGCTTCGCCCTATTTTCCCTCCGCAAGATGTTTTTTAATCACCTGCTTCTCTTCGTACATTTCCTTATCTGCGCGGCGGAAAACCTGCTCGGCGTCTTTATCTTCCTTGCTGTAAACCGAAAGACCTACGGCTGCCGAGAAGCGGAGCCAGGGCTCCACATTCATGTCATGGCTGCAATGCTTGTAGGTATCTCTTAATTCCCTGACCTTAATGTAACGGTCAACGTAGTCCTCGCCGCCAAGCACCGCAACGAATTCGTCGCCGCCCACTCTGTAAACCGGCGAGTGCTTGAAGGCTTCGCACATCAGGTGACAGCAGCCTTTAATAAATGTATCTCCTGCTGTGTGGCCGTAACGGTCGTTGGTAACCTTAAGGCCGTTGGCATCTACCATTACCACGGCAAATTCGGCTTTGCCTTCCTTAATTGCCCGGTTAAGCTCATCGAGTTTCTTGGTGTAGGCAATCTTATTGCCTATGCCTGTAAGCGGATCTTTAAGCGCCTCTGCGCTCAGACGGCCCAGTTCCCTGTCTCTTAATTCGAGATCCTTTTCTGCCTGTTCTATGTCGTGGCGGAAATTAGAAATGTCATTGGAATAATCGATGATATTTTGCTGCATGGAACGGATTTCGTTGTATATGTCTCCGATTTCATCACCGGACTTAATATCCAGATTGATTACTCCTGCGGAAATATAATCCTTACCGGCTCCCGGAGAGAATTTACCCATGGCTTTTGTGATTTCCGTCAAAGGATTAACTACGGATTTCTTAACCAGCCTGATGGCAATTACAAGGACTATTATCATGTAAGCGGCAGATGCAAGGGCGATGGCAGTCATGTATATGACTCGGTCGTGCATTACATCTTCCATATCAATGTCGCAGCCTACGTGGCAGATAACATCTCCGTCAGAATCATAGATTGGTGCATAACTGGAGCATAGCCATCCCCAATCTCCCTCGCTTATTACGGGCTGAATGGTCTTGTCAGCATTAGTTCCTTCAAACTCTTTTTCTCGTGGTTCAAAGTAACCCAGTTCCGAAAGAGGAACATCGTCCGAATCAACAAGATACATGTCTCCTTCTTCTTCATTCTCGTTCCAGACTATACAGTACAGGTATTTGACATCCTGCATGTTTTCTATGAACTTTCTCTGTAAATCTCTCTGTTCTATAAACTTGTCCCAAAGTCCCTGCTCCTTAAGAGCATTCTCCACCAGGGAATCATCTTCTTTTTCTTCGGCTTCTACACGGATTTTCTGGAATTCTTCAGATGCCACATACTCCTTCAGTTCTTTCATGTAGTCGGCATCCACATAGGCAACATAGCTTTTGGCAATATTAATAGACAGGCGCTTGTAATAACTGTCAATACGCCTGACACTGATAACGAAAGAAAGGGTAACGGTACCGATAATAGTAAGCATTACTATCAGGGTTACCATCAAGTACATTTTCTTTCCGATGGAAAAACGCCTTCCCTTTTTGTTCATCAAGAGACCTCCCCAAATACTGTGTATAACACATACCCCTAAATATATTTTATACTTTTTAAATTCAAAAATAAAGCACCACGGAAAGCTATTTTGTTTTCACATTGGTTTCCCTTTAAAAATACAGGAAAATATATAATATAATATGTCATTTCACGGATGTTGACATACTTTTTTATTTATTGTTTTGGCATATGCCTGCAAAATGCAAAAATGCCTCCCCGCGAGGTGCAGGGAGGCATCCGTTTTTTCAAATTGTAATCAGATTACTCAGCAAGAAGTGTAACCATGAGCTGGTTAACGATTGAAAGAAGGTACTCTTCCTCACCGCTCTTGTTGGTTGTAACTTCACCGATCTTCTTAGCATAATCGGAAAGTGAATCGAAGGACTCGTTTCCGTCGATGATGCTCTTACCGATACCGGTTGTCCAGCTTGAGTAACGATCTGCAATGAAAGCGTCGATTCTGCCGTCTTCAATGATCTTGTTGGCAAGAAGAAGACCGAATGCGAAGCTGTCCATACCAAGGATGTGAGCTACTGCTGTATCCTCAAGTGTGAAGCTGTCTCTTCTCTGCTTAGCATCGAAGTTAAGACCACCGTTTGTGAAACCGCCTGCACGAAGGATTTCAAGCATACCGAAAGTTGTGCTGTAAAGGTTTGAAGGGAACTTATCTACGTCCCAACCGATGTTAGGATCGCCTTCGTTGGCATCGATAGAACCGAATACATCGTTGGCAGCTGCCACACGGATTTCGTGCTCGAATGTGTGTCCTGCAAGTGTTGCATGGTTAGCTTCGATGTTCATCTTAACTCTTCCCATAAGATCATACTTTCTGAGGAAGTTAACTGCTGTTGCAGTATCGAAGTCATACTGTGAAGATGATGGTTCCTTCGGCTTAGGCTCGATGTAGAAATCACCCTTGAAGCCGATCTTGTCAGCGTAAGCAATTGCAAGTTTGAAAAGTCTTGCAAGGTTGTCCTGCTCAAGAGCAAGGTCTGTGTTAAGAAGTGTAGCATAGCCTTCACGTCCGCCCCAGAATACATAGCCGTTACCGCCAAGTTTTAC
>CACYBJ010000196.1 GCA_902772565.1 uncultured Lachnospiraceae bacterium
TTCCACCACGCAGGTTGAGATATTCGATACACTTATTGCCATTATTGCAGGTCTCATGATCATACCTGCCGTATTTGCCTATAACGGCGGGGCAAATATTAAGGAAACCGCAGGTCCGAGCCTTATGTTCATTGCGCTCCCCAATGTGTTTTACAGCATGAACTTCGGACGTATCATTGGAATTGTGTTTTTCCTGCTTGTGCTTTTTGCGGCTGTAACCAGTGCGGTTTCACTGGCGGAATGTGTGGTTGCCACCTTTGAAGATGAACTTCACTGGAACCGTTTCCGTTCAAGTGCCGTTACTTTCGGACTGATTGTTATGCTGGGAACTCTGTCAGCACTTGGCTTTAACGACCTTGGCAATGTAAAGCCCCTTAACATGCAGTTCCTTGACTTCTTTGATTTCATCACCAATTCGGTAATGATGCCTATAGCATCCATACTTACCTGTGTGCTTATCATCAGGTCCATCGGTTTGGATAAAATGGAGGCAGAAATCGAAGCCACATCGAAGTTTAAAAGAAAAAAGCTTTTCAGATTTGTGATCAGGTATGTGGCAATCGCTTTTCTTTTGATAATACTTGTGAGCTCCATACTTAATGCGGTAGGAGTAATCAAAATTTGATAAGTCTCGGCAACGGAGGGTCACCCGCCGTGTGCCTTCTGGTTTTGTTATTTGACGTTATTCGGAGATAATATGGAAAATGCAACGCATATGCCGCTTATTCTCGCTCACAGAGGCGCCAGCGGTGTCAGACCGGAAAATACCATGCCGGCTTTTGTCGAGGCTGTAAATCAGCACGCAGACGGCATAGAACTGGATATCCAGCTCACCAAGGACGGCAGGATAGTGGTGTGCCATGACGAAAAGATAAACCGTACCAGCAACGGCAAGGGTTATGTTAAGGATTACACCCTGGAGGAACTTAAGAAGTTTAGTTTTGACAACGGCATGAGGGAATATGCCGGAGTTAAGATTCCTGAAATCGACGAAGTACTGGAACTTCTTAAAGATAATGACATGATCCTAAACATAGAGCTTAAGACCAATAAGTTTTTCTATGGCGGAATAGAGGACAGAATAGTAGCGGCGGTGGAACGATATAACATGACGGACCGGGCTATCTATTCCTCCTTCAATCACTATACGATATTAAGAATCAAAGAACTTTCGGCAGATGCCCGCACCGCCTTTCTGGTGTCCGACGGCTTTATTGATATGCCGGGTTACAGTTATAAACACGGTGTGGAGGCGATTCATCCCTCAAAAGATATTCTTAAGTATCCTGATTTTCTGGATAACTGCGACAAGTACGGCGTCAAAGTAAATGTCTGGACTATTAACAGTCCGGCAGATATAAAAAGTGCCTACGAAAACGGCGTAAATGCCATAATAACCAATTATCCGGACAGGGCACGAAGTATAATGAACGATGAGCCCGCCGAGGTCTTAAGGCCGAAAAAGAAAAAAGCGGCCATCCTTCGTTTCATTGATTTTATTAAGCCTAAGCATCCGAAGGCGCTCA
Source organism: uncultured Lachnospiraceae bacterium (assembly GCA_902772565.1). Classification (GTDB taxonomy): domain Bacteria; phylum Bacillota; class Clostridia; order Lachnospirales; family Lachnospiraceae; genus UBA3775. The sequence continues at coordinate 1,527 of CACYBJ010000196.1, forward strand.
GAGTAAAAGAGAAGAAAAAAGCCAAGGATAAAAAAACTGCGGACTAGAATTTGCAGATAAAAAAAGGAAGATACAATAAAACAAAGATATTATACAAGAAGATATATTGGAATATTCAAAAACTAATAGTCAAAAAAAGAGTTCACACACCGTGAACTCTTTTTTGTTAACTGAACCTGTGGTTATTCATTAGCGTGGATGGTATTGTGAAGAAGATACATGTGCTCCTTCATGGCATAGTAAACGCCTGCCGGATCCTGTTTGATGATCTTATCGACAATTTCCGCATGAACTTCTATGAATTTATCGAGAGTGTCATTACTGCGTGATCTTCTGAGATGATACTCCCTGATGATGTCAGATACCAGATCGCTGGCAGCAAGTGAAATTGCATAGAGGATTTTGTTGTCGGCAATTTCGGAGATTTTTCTATGGAACTGATTGTCTATTTCAATTCGTTCTTCCATTGTTTCTGCGGTACGAAGCTTCTCAAGCAGAAGAGTAAGCTCGGCAGCATTGATGTTGTTGCATTTTTCCGCTGCAAGCATTGAGAGTTTTGTTTCAATGGCAGAGCGGAGAACTACAGCATCCGAAAGACTGGAGTTCATAAGACTGAACATAACACTGAGAGGTGTTATCATGCAGTTTTCAAGATTCTTCGAAATAACATTGCCGCTTCCTTGAACGGAGTTGATAATGCCAAGGAGTTCCAGAGATTTTAAAACTTCGCGAAGAACCGGTCTTGAAATGCCAAGAGTTTCGGCCATGGCACGTTCTGCCGGAAGGCTGTCGCCGGGTTTCAGATTCCCTTTCTTAATGTTATCGATTACCTGAGAAAGTATCTCTTTAAAAATATCGGTTGAACTTTCTTTGTCAATCGGTGTAAAAAGTACAGTTGTTTCCATTTGTTGCCTCGTATTACTAAAAATACACTGTCTAATTATACAATGATAATTATACATTATCAATATATCATATTTTTGTATTATTGGTAATACCAAAAAGCGAAATTTGTAATTTTTTTGGAAAACAATCTAAGGATTTGCAAGATAATTCGATTGTATATATTGTGGTGGTTAATACAGAATTTGTGACTAATGTGCAATATGCACTAATTACACGCCGATAATTTGTGCATAATTATTTGAATTATCGCTTGCGCAAATCCAAAATTGGTGGTATTATCAAATCGAAGATTGGTAATACCAAACGAAAGTTTCCAATCTTTATCCTTCCTCATTAAATAAGGTATTAAAAAAGACAAAACCCCTAAATCCCCCCTATCACGACCGGAGCATGAAGTACCGCTCCGGTTGTTATTTTTTACCCTAAATTCTAAATAATTGACATTTCATTCTTAAAGGGTGTTTAATATACAGGAAATAAACAAACGGAGAGTAATATGAAAACCAAAGTATATATAGACGGACAGAGCGGAACAACAGGACTTCAGATTTATGACCGTATAGGTCAGCGCGAAGACATAGAACTTTTAAAAATCGATCCGGAAAAAAGACATGATCCCGAGGAGAGAGCTAAGTTTATTAATTCGGCCGATGTTGTTTTCCTTTGCCTTCCCGATGCGGAAGCAAAAGTAGCGGTATCTTTGTGCACAAATCCGGATACCTGCATTATCGATGCATCCACAGCTCACAGAACAAACGATGACTGGGCCTACGGCTTCCCGGAGATTTCATCTGCCCAGCGTGAGAAGATAAAGAACAGCAAGAGAATTGCCAATCCGGGCTGTCATGCCACAGGATTCATTTCCACGGTATACCCGCTTGTGAACATGGGCATACTTCCTGCCGATTATCCTGTCACCTGCTATTCCCTTACCGGATACTCAGGCGGCGGCAAAAAGATGATTGCAAACTACGAGGAAGAAGACCGCGATATTAAACTGTCGGCACCCTGCATTTACGGTCTTTCACTTAAGCATAAGCACATTCCCGAAATGACCAAGATTACAGGTCTTAAGAATGCTCCGGGCTTTATTCCGGTGGTGGATGACTACTATAAGGGCATGGCAACAACCGTGCTTCTTACCAACAGCCTTCTTAACGGTGCACCCACGGCGCAGGAAATCTGTGACAGGTTAAAGGAGTATTACAAAGACGAGCACTTTGTAACCGTCCGGGATTTTAATGCAGATTCAAAATCCATCTATGCCAACGAACTGGCGGGAACCAA
>CACYBJ010000197.1 GCA_902772565.1 uncultured Lachnospiraceae bacterium
ATAGGAACGCCCTGCTCTTTTGCCACTGCAACAGACATAATGCTGGCCGCAAGGTTCTTTCCTGTAGCAGCCACAACTATATCCATATTTTTAAGACCGAGAGCGGCAACCTCTTCTTCGTTTTCAAGATCGACGCAAACAGCCGCTGTGCACTTAGTGGAGAATTCTTCCACAATATCTTCATCAACATCAGCCCCCAAAACATCCGCACCCATGCGATACAGATTTTCAGCAAGGCTTCTTCCATATTTTCCAAGACCTAAAACCGCAATTGATTTTTTCATGTTTCTAATCCCTTCTATCCTACATAAAACTTTCCTTCGGAATGGCTGATATTGTTACTTGCGCCCTTTCCTTTGGAGAAGAAAAAAGCCATGGAGATCGGGCCGATTCTTCCCAGATACATAGAAACTATTATTATGAATCTGCCTACCGTATCAAGACGGGGCGTCAGATTTCTCGACAAACCTACCGTACCCAGGGCACTGACCACTTCGTACAACGCATCCGTAAGGACTATTCCGCCTCTGGAAACAAGAAGCACCAGCATTACAAAAGTTGTAAAAATACTCACAAATACTATGGCTGATGCCTTACCCATAAGTTCCGATGAAATTCTTCTGTGGAAAGCAACATTTTCTTTTCGACCGGTTATATAGGAATAGGCATTCATAAAGAACAGGAATGCTGTTACCGTTTTTATACCGCCGGCAGTACCGACAGGGGATCCGCCTATAAACATAAAGATGTTTCCGAGTATGCATGTTGTTTCCCGCAGTTTATCCTGAGGGACAGATGCAAATCCGGCAGTACGGAAAGTGACGGACTGGAACAGACTGTTAAGCAGTTTTTCGGGAAGGGAAAGGTTTCCCAGCGTATCGGGATTGCTGTATTCCGACACAAACACAAAAGCGGTGCCTGAGAATATCAGAATAAGGGTCATGGCAAGAACCACCTTACTATGCTCCGACAAATGCGAAAAAGTCTGACGCGGCGAATACTTCTGTTTGAAGCCGCGGCGGATGCCGTCATACAGATCGAACCATACAACGAATCCGAGACCGCCCATTATTATAAGACCCATGGTAACAAACATCACAAGAGGGGACGAATTATAATCTATCAGACTGTTGGGTCCGATTATGTCCATACCCGCGTTACAAAAGGCCGAAACCGACTGAAATACGGAAATCCAGATTCCTTTTCCGATTCCAAACTGTGGAATAAACTCTATCATAAACAGAAGGGCGCCTATTCCTTCCGCTATAAACACTCCTTTAAAGATGCTGACAAGGAAGCCAAGCAAACCTCTGTTTCTGTCCACATTAAGCGAGTTGCCGAGAAGAATGCGGTCTCCGAGGGAAAACTTCTTCTTTCCGATCAAAAGAATCATGGATCCGACGGCAACGACTCCCAGACCTCCGATTTGGATAAGGACAAGGATAATTCCCTGACCGAAAACGCTCCAGTGAGCAAAGGTATCAACTACAACAAGTCCGGTAACACACACTGATGTAGTTGCCGTAAACAAAGCCGTGAGAGGATCTGTTGATTCACCTGCTGCAGTCGCAAAAGGTATCATAAGAAGTCCAAAGCCGACAGCTATCGCAAGCAAAAAGCTTATGGGAATAAACTGTACCGGCGTCATCCTTTTACTTTTCATCAAATCCTCCGTTGCCAACTCCGAACAAGTGCCTCCGGGCACTAACCTCGGCCTTTTTCATTGTGAAATCAATAGATTCCAACCTTTGATATTATAAGAAAAATATATATACCGCGTCAAGAAAATATAAAAGCCCCGGCATATGCCAAGGCGAAAAAAAAGGAACGGTACAAACCGTTCCTTTACAATGCATTCTGTTAAATTAGTCCTCTGTAGCGATGATTTCACGCTTGTTGTAAGAACCGCAAGACTTGCAAACTCTGTGAGGCATCATAAGCGCGCCACATTTGCTGCATTTTACAAGAGCCGGTGCTGTCATCTTCCACTGTGCGCGACGGCTGTCTCTTCTTGCTCTGGAATGCTTATTCTTAGGACAAATAGCTCCCATGTTTTAACACCTCCTGTTGGAATACTCGTCTCAACGATACTGTCTG
>CACYBJ010000198.1 GCA_902772565.1 uncultured Lachnospiraceae bacterium
CGACCTGGATATGGATGTGATTTACAATATGCTTGATCAGTCCGTATCTGCCATAGGAGAAGAATACCTCTACACGACACTTCGAAATCCTGCGCCGGTTCACACACTCGCAGAGCGCGACCGTCTTGCGAAGGAGTTTGAAAAGGCAGATGCATCTGCTTACAGGATTCCCCTTTCCGGAATAAGAAAACAGCTGCATTTTACCGTTAAAGGCTTTTTAAACGAACTTAAGGAAGCGAAACAGGAGAGAGTGTTTTTTCATGTTTTACTCCTTCTCGTATTCATAGCCTCTTTTGTATTGGCCTTTGTGAAGCCGGAAATAGGCATATTTGCGGTTTTTATATCCGCCTTTGTCAATTGTGTTACCTACGTTTTATCCCGCAGTAAATCAAGGGATTACAACTATTCAATAAGTGTCATTGTAAAATGGCTGTCGGCTCTTTCTTCCCTTCCGGAATCCGGAGAGTCCGAGCTTATTACCGGAAAAATACGAGAATTAAAAAGCAGGGCTTCGGTATTCTCAAAGATTAAAAGGGTGTCCTGGCTTTTTGCTCCTCAGAATGCAGTATCCTCCGCAGTTGATACAATTCTGGATTACTTAAAATTCATTACCCACGTGGATATTATTGAGTTCCATTTTCTTACGGGATTTTTAAACAAGCACACGGAGGAACTTTTTGAACTCTACGAAAAAACCGGAGAGTTTGAACTGGGAATGATCATCTGCGGTATAAGGCATTTCGATTATGTTACCTGCGTTCCTGAGTTTGACGAAGGTGGAGAGGCTCATATCAATGCGACAAATATGGTACATCCCCTTATAGATAATGCAGTTAAGAACGATGCCTGTCTGACCCGTAACAGTCTTATTACCGGCTCCAACGCTTCCGGTAAGTCATCTTATCTTAAGATGGTACTTTTAAACTGCCTTCTTGCGGAAACCATAGCCACAGTATTTGCCGAAGAATACAGGGCATCTTACCTTGGCATATGCACAAGCTTTGACATAAAAGACGATATCCGGGCAGGGGAAAGCTTTTATATTTCGGAAATCAAAAGAATCAAAGAAATGCTTGAGCGGGCCGATTCCGGAGAGAAACTTCTTATCGGTATCGATGAAATCCTTAAGGGAACCAATACCATGGAGAGAATTGCCGCATCTGCCGCAATACTTAAGCATTTTTCAAATACCGGCTGCCTGGTGCTTGCAGCCACTCATGATGTGGAACTGACCGAGATCCTGGCAGATGAATACGAAAACTACTATTTTACGGAAAACCCCGACGATACAGGTAATCTGTTTGATTACAAACTGAGAAAGGGTAAGAATTACAACGGAAATGCAATAAAGCTTTTGGAAGTATTCGGTTATCCTGCGGATATAATAAGACTCAGCAGGGAATTGGTCGAAAAAGAGAAAAGCAGCAGATAGAAAGCGGTGCGGATATGATGCATGTTGATATTTTTACTGACGGTGCAGCCAGAGGAAACCCGGACGGTCCGGGCGGATACGGTGCAGTCATTAAGTATGTTAATTCCGAAGGAAAGCTTTTCGAAAAGGAGCTTTCCGCAGGTTATAAGCTTACAACCAATAACAGGATGGAACTTCGGGCTGTAATTGCGGCTCTTGAGTGCCTTAACAGAAGGTGCGAAGTGACGATTTATTCCGACAGCCAGTATGTTGTTAAGGCTTTTACGGAAAAATGGCTTGAAGGCTGGAAGAAAAAGGGCTGGAAGAGAAGCGGCGGTGAACTGCTGAATGTGGATTTATGGAAAAGGCTTGACAGGCTTACTGCTGCTCATGATTGTACTTTTTGCTGGGTAAAAGGTCACGCGGGACATCCGGAGAATGAAAGGTGTGACAGGCTGGCCACATCTGCCGCCGACGGAGACAATCTCCTCGACGATGAACTTTTACCGGAAGAATAGGCCGGGGGCGTTTACTTATTGCGGCTTTTAAGGAGTTTACAGTGGAAATCGATAAGAACATGTCACCTATGATGGTGCATTATCTTGAAACAAAAAAACAGGTACCGGAATGTATACTTTTTTACAGACTGGGAGACTTTTATGAGATGTTTTTCGAAGATGCGGAACTGGTTTCACGGGAACTGGAACTTACTCTTACGGGAAAGAACTGCGGTCTTGCCGAAAGAGCTCCCATGTGCGGAGTTCCTTTTCATGCTGCGGAGTCCTATATTACGCGTCTTGTGGAAAACGGTCATAAAGTGGCTGTCTGTGAGCAGGTTGAGGATCCAAAACTTGCCAAGGGAATGGTCAAGCGTGAAATCGTAAAGATCGTAACCCCCGGAACCAATACATCATCACTGGCGTTGGACGAATCCAGAAATAATTATATTATGTGCATTATCTGGGACCAGGATAGTTTCGGTATTTCAACCTGTGATGTTACCACCGGTGATTTTTATGTTACACAGGTTAAGTCTGTCAGGGAATTAAGGGATGAAATCACCAAATTCAATCCATCCGAGATTATTGCCAATTCAGCTCTGATGCTTTGCGATGTGGATATTGACGATCTTAAGAACAGGCTGGGTATCGCCTTTTCTTTTCTTGAGAACAGAGCTCTTGATTCCGACAATACCATAAGAGTGCTCCTTGATCATTTTAAGGTTCGCAGTACCGAAGGTCTGGGGCTTATAGACATGGAATGCGGCGCCACATCTGCCGGAGCCATGCTTTGCTATCTTTCCGACACATTGAAGAACGATCTCGGAAACATTACCGGCATTAAACCCTACAGAACCGGCAAATATATGATAATTGACAGTTCCACCAGAAGAAATCTGGAACTGACGGAGACTCTCCGTGAAAAGAATAAAAGAGGATCACTTCTCTGGGTTCTTGACAAATGCAAAACTGCCATGGGTTCCCGTCTTATAAGACAGTTTATAGAACAGCCTCTTATCGATGCGGGTGAAATCAAGAAGAGACAGGACTTTGTAAAGGAGTTTCTTAATGATTTCACAACAAGAGAAGAAATCAGAGAGTATTTAAATGCTGTCTATGACCTGGAAAGGCTCATGGGAAGAGTTTCCTACGGAAGCGCCAACCCCAGGGATATGATCGCTTTTAAAACCTCTCTTGAAATGCTTCCGCCCATAAGAGAGCAGCTTCTTTCCTTTAAAACCGAGCTTGCTCATAACATACTTGATGATTTTGATACCCTTTCGGATATCTGTGAACTGATAGATAAATCCATTGCGCCTGATCCCCCTCTTGCAATTAAAGAGGGAAGCATAATCAAAGAAGGCTACAATGAGGAAATCGACAGATTAAGGCATGCCAAAACCGAAGGCAAGAAGTGGCTTTCGGAGCTTGAAGAAAAGCAGAAGGATGCCACAGGCATTAAGAACTTAAGGGTTAAGTACAACAAGGATTTCGGATATTATTTCGAAGTGACTACCTCCTTTTAGGACAAGGTTGCCGAGGACTCGACCAGCAAGCAGACTCTGTCCAATGCCGAGCGTTATACA
>CACYBJ010000199.1 GCA_902772565.1 uncultured Lachnospiraceae bacterium
ATAGTGGCGCTGACATTGGAATTATTGTCAATTATGCTTCTTACGGTAGCATAATCCTTGCCTACGTCGGTAACTATACCCACAAGACCGTGTCCCGCAATAACATTCATGCCTTCCTTAAGGCCGTTGTCGGTTCCCTTATCGATGGTAAAGACACCGTTGTATCCTGTGGTATCTGTCGCAATGATATGAGCCCCTACGGTATGGTATTCGCTGTACTTTTCGGACAGTTCGAACAAAGCCTTCAGATTCTCAAGTTCATAGGAATCCTGAAGGAGCTGGTCGTATTTTGCCTTAAGGGAATCATACTGGCTTTTCAGATTATCGTTTTCCTTTTGAAGCTCAGCCACATCATCGAACTTATCTCCCATTCCCTTCATGCTGTTGCCTATGGTGGTCATGCCTTTTTCGGCAGGCACAAAGCAGGAATTAAAGAATCCTCTTACAGGAGCATAAAGCTCCGGAAACCTGTAAGATGTGAAAATGATAATCACCAGGATAATGGTTGCGAACATAAGAAAATACTTAGGCTGTAAATTGTATTTATACTTCCTGTTCAAGTTTGTACTTGCCCTCCATTATCAGTGCAAGGCCGTTGATCGCTGTATCGCTTGGGTCTTCGGCGGTTTTTATTTCAAATTTAAGATTATCTTTTAAATACTTTTCAAGTCCTTTTATGGACGAAGTTCCTCCGGTAATCGTAATACCGCATTTATAGAAGTCTGATGCGAACTCCGGCGGAATACGCTCAATTACGGATTTAATATTGTCAATCAGGCTGTTTAAGAATTCATCTGCATAAGGTCTTGCAAGACTGTCTGTAAGAAGCAGTTCCTTCGGCATATTATCAACAAGATCGATGCCGTAAACCTTTTCGGTTCTGTCATCGTCCTCCAAAAGAGTAAGAACATTCTTCTTGCAGTTTTCAGCAGTTTTCTTGCCGATGATAAGATTGTAATTTTTCTTAACGCCGGCGCTGATGGCATCATCGATATCCTTACCGCCGTTCTTAAACAAGCGGCTGTGAAGTATGGTTCCGCCGGCAATGGCAGATACTTCCGTGGTCTCGGCTCCGATGTCGCAGATAAGGGTGCCTTCCGTGCGGTTAAAGTCTATTCCGCAGCCGATGGCATCCACTGCCGGCTTATCATAAAGAAGCACACGGCTTGCCCTGATGAAACTCTTATCGATAACATCATAGAAGGCTTTCTTTTCAAGTTCGGACAGATCGGCAGGTACCACCAGGTGGAATTCCGCACCGTAGAACTTTCCGATTTCTCTGGTAAGGTCAAGAAATACGCAGTTCATAAAGGAAACCATGCGGTCAAAACTTGCGATAACACCGTTGATCAGCGGAAAGATTACTTCAATCTGCTCCGGTACTTTGCCATACATATCGTAGGCCTCGTCACCGATGGCTATTACCGTCTTTTTATTCTTTACGGCAATGGCAGTCTTCTGAACGTATACCAGTCCCGTACCCTTTTTATAGATTTTAATGGTATCGGTTCCGAAATCTATTCCGAAGCATTTAGTTTTTCTCTTAAATAAACCTGTTCTCATAGTAATATGGTCAGTTGATGTAACCCATTACATTCAGACTGACAAACTTTTTATCTCCGATAATGATATGGTCCAGAAGCTTAATACCAAGTATGTCTCCAGACCTTTTTACTCTCTTGGTTACGTCTATATCGTCCCTGCTGGGAGTAGGATCTCCGCTGGGATGATTGTGCAGCAGAATAATGTTTACGGCATCTGCCGCAAGGGCTTCTATAAAGATTTCTCTGGGCGAAACCAGGGAAGAATTAACGGTTCCCATGGAAAGATCGAAATCCTTAATAAGGCCGCCTTTGGTATCCAGAAAAAGGACTTTGGTCATTTCCCTTTTCAGGTAACGCATTTCTTCCATGTAATACTCGGCAACTGATGTTGGGTCGGTGAAGCTGGTCCTGTTAATAAGACTTGCCTGCCTTATCCTTCTGGAAAGCTCCAGCATGGATGAAAGCTGGACTGCTTTTACTTCCCCTATGCCCTTTATCTTCATCAGTTCCTTGACTGACATGTTAAAAAGCCCCAGTATGCCTTCGCCGGAATTTACGGAAAGCATGTATTCTGCTATGTCTTCGCAGGAGTTCCCTGCATTTCCGCTCCTTATAAATATCATAAGAAGCTCTTTGTCGCTAAGTACAGACGGTCCGTACTTAAGACATTTTTCGAAGGGCATCATGCTGCCCTCTTCGCTTTTTTTCATTACCATTTTTCCTCCGTCTGCTCTCTCCGGGGAAAAATTTCGAAAAATATTTTACCATATAATGGCCGTTGTTACAATTTACAGTTTGATTATGCCCGCATTTACCATTTCATTTAATGACATGATAATGCCGAATTTGGCATGGTACCATGTGAGTCCGCCCTGGAAATAAATAGCATATGGCTCTTCAATGGGACCGTCTGCGGAAAGCTCAATGGACGAACCCTGTATAAAGTTTCCGGCTGCCATGATTACGTCACAGTGATAGCCTGCCATAGGATAAGGCTCCGGAGCCACGAAGCTGTCAACCGGGGCTGCTTTCTGGATTCCTTTACAGAATGCAATCATAGCCTCCGGTGAGCCCAAAACTATGGACTGAATAATGTCATGTCTTGACTCTGTGGCGTTGGGCACACACTTGTATCCCAGCCTCTCGTAGACATTTGCCGCAAAAATCGCACCTTTTTCGGCAGATGCGGTAACTGTCGGTGCGAGGAACAGTCCCTGATAAAGGAGACGGTTTACATCAAGAGATGCACCTACGTCTTTTCCCAGACCTGCTGTAGTGAGTCTGATGGCGCATCTGTCAATTAATTCCTGCTTTCCGGCAATGTATCCGCCGATGGGAGCAAGGCCGCCGCCGGGATTTTTGATTAAGGACCCCACCACAAGGTCCGCGCCTACATCAGAAGGCTCGATTTCTTCCACTAACTCGCCGTAGCAGTTGTCTACCATGATATAGACTTCCGGTTTAATGCTTCTTATGAAGCCAATCAATTCGCCTATCTGACTAACGGAAAATGTAGGTCTGGTCTGATAACCTTTTGAACGCTGAATAGTAACCAGCTTGGTTTTCTCGTTTATGGAATTACGAATAACGTCATAATCGAAACTGCCGTCGGGGAGCAGATCTGCCTGTCTGTAGGTGATTCCGTACTCTTTAAGGGAACCGCAGGCAGGTCTAATACCGATAATGCTCTCCAATGTGTCATAGGGCTTTCCCACAGGGGAAAGAAGCTCGTCTCCCGGTCTTAAAATGCCGTTTAACGCAATAGACAGCGCATGGGTTCCGCAGGTAATCTGGGAACGTACAAGTGCTGATTCTGTGTGAAATACGGAAGCATAGACGCTTTCAAGAGTATCTCTTCCGATATCATTGTGTCCGTAACCTGTTGTTCCGGTCATGCAGGCTTCGGATACGTTATTATCCTGAAATGCCTTAAGAACCTTGAGCTGATTTACTTCGGCTATGCGGTCGATTTCGGCAAATCTTTCCTTAAGTGAATCTTCTGTTTCAAGGCAGAACCTTGAAACTTCGGGGGCAACCCCCATGATGGTGTAAATACTTTCCAAACTCATTTTCTATTACTCTCCGTGATTATTATAAGGGCTATTCCCCTTTAAATGTTTTAAGACTTAATTAATTATTCCTTTACTCTTTGTGACCTCAAGGATGTGCGCAAGAATTTCATCATCGCTTCCGTAGTCGGGGCGGTTTAACATTTCCAGTTCCTTTTCCCTTCTGAACCAGGTAAGCTGTCTCTTGGCAAAATGCCTTGTGTCACGCTTAAGAATATATACCGCTTCTTCAAGCGTAATCTCTCCCGTAAGGTAACGGTATATTTCCTTGTAACCAAGGCCCTGCATGGATACATAGGAAAGGTCGTACCCCTCGTCCATCAAGGCTTTTACTTCGTCTACAAGTCCGTCCTTAAGCATAATATCGACGCGCCTGTCAATTCTCTCATAAAGCTTTGCCCTGTCATCATTAAGCACAAAATAGGCAAAATTATAGGGGGATTCGCTGTTTCTCTGCTCCGCATTATGTTCAGAGATGGGATAGCCGTTTAATTCGTAAAACTCAAGAGCTCTGATGACTCTTTTTACGTTATTCATGTGGATTATTTCAGTAGATGCAGGATCCACTTCCATAAGCCTGTTATATAAAACTTCCGGACCTTTTTCGGCAAGTTCTCTTTCCAGTCTTTCCCGGACTGATTTATCGCCCTCTTCTTCGAAATCTATATCGTAAAGTACGGCCTGAATATAAAAGCCTGTGCCTCCGGTAATAATGGGAATGCAGCCTCTGGATTTTATATCGATAATGGCTTTCTTAGCCTCTTCCTTAAACCTGAAAACATTCCATTCTTCTGAAGGGTCGCAGATATCGATCAGATGATGCTTTACTCCCTGCATCTGCCCGGGAAGTATTTTGGCGGTGCCGATGTCCATCTGCCTGTATACCTGCATGGAATCGGCACTGATTATCTCACCGTTTACGGCTTTGGCAAGTTTTAGGGAAAGTTCTGTCTTTCCTACTGCCGTAGGGCCGGACAGAATAATCAGTTTCATCATATGATTCTCTTAAATTTCTTCTCTATTTCCGACTTGGAAATCGTAATGATAGTTGGTCTTCCGTGAGGACAGTGATAAGGATTTTCAAGAGTAAGAAGTTCTTTGATAAGAGCCTCCGCCTCGGTTTCGGAAATCTTTTCGTTGCCTTTTACCGCAGCCTTGCAGGCCATGGTAGCTATTCTGTGATCCACATGCTTAAGCACTCTCTTGGTGGGGCTTTCCGCCAGATCGTCAAGAACGTCTTTGAAATAGTCCTCGCCGGAGAAATTATAGAGTTCCGCCGGCACAGCGGTTATCTGATATTCTCTGTCACCGAAGGGTTCGATTTCAAAACCCGCATCCTTAAAATGCATCCAGTTGTCATCAAGAATGTTCTTTTCGGACATGGACAGGGAAACGATCAGAGAAGGAAAAAGCTGCTGTGAGCAAACCTTGTTCTCCTTGTACTTCTTCATGAATCTCTCATAGAGCACTTTTTCATGAGCCGCATGCTGATCAATCATAAACATGGAATTATCCATTTCTATGATCCAATATGTTTTAAAGAGCTGGCCGATAATCCTGAACTTAGTCAGTTCCTTATCGTTCATAAACTCTTCTTTATCAAGGATTGAAACCTGACGGTAACTGTCAGGCTCCGGAAATACCGTTCCGGCTGCCGTATCAAAGCCGGTATTTACGGCAGATTCGGACACTTGTGAAGCTTCCTTGGAACTTTCGTAAGTGTTTAAAATCTTCTTTTCACCGAAGTAGTCGGTATTTACTGCGGGTTCTGCAGTATTCTCAGCAATCGGCGGGGTGACCGTTACATCAAAAGGAACTTCGGAACTATCCTTTGCCTCGGGTTTATTCGTTGACTCAGGACTGCCGGATGCCGGAAACGCATTGTTATTTACAGTCTCCTTCTTGAATTCCGAAAGCCTTACGCTTTCGAAACTCTGAGGCATATGCTGGAGCACCTGATTGGAAGTCTGATCGTCTGCATTAACATCCTTTGCTTCAAGAGTGGAATCCACTATAAGATTGGCTTTGTGAATCGCGTCACTCAGCACGCGCACTATTTCACCGTAATAATAATCTCCGTCATAAAGCCTTACTTCCATTTTGGATGGATGCACATTTACATCCAGTTTATCGAGAGGAAATTCAAAATGAAGAGAGGTAAAAGGATACTTATAATGCATGGTATATCCTCTGTAGGCCTCTTCTATGGACTTTGTAATGATTGGAGACTTGGAATATCGTCCGTTAATATAATAGTTTTCGCAGATACGGTTTCCGCGAAGAATTACCGGCTTACCGATGTATCCTTCCATTTTAAAAGCTTCGTTTTCATAGGAAATCCTGATCAGATTGGATACTATGTCACGTCCGTATATGGAATAAAGAGCATCTTTTTCACTGCCGTTTCCGTTGGTAAAAAGTATGGTTTTACCGCCGCTTATAAAGCGAAAAGCAATTTCCGGATGAGACACGGCAAGTCTGTTTAAGCAGTCACCGATATAGCCTGTTTCCGTCATATTGCTCTTAAGGAATTTCCTTCTGGCAGGCACATTATAAAAAAGGTCACGTATAATAAGAGTTGTGCCGTCGGGGCAGCCTGCCTCTTCGTAACTCTTCTCCTCTCCGCCTTCAATAACATACCTCACACCGAGAAAATCCTCGGCACGCTTGGTAAGAAGTTCAACCTTGGCTACTGCGGAAATACTTGAAAGAGCCTCGCCTCTGAAGCCAAGACTCTTAATCTTATCCAGATCTTCTTCGTTTTTTATCTTGCTGGTTGAATGCCTTAAAAAGGCAATCTTAATATCATCAGGATTGAATCCGGAACCGTTATCGGATATTCTGATTACGCTTTTTCCGCCGTCCTTTATTTCGCAGGTAATCTGGGTGGCACCGGAATCAATGGAGTTTTCAACCAGTTCCTTAACAACGGAGAAGGGTCTGTCAACCACTTCTCCCGCTGCTATCTTATTAATTGTTTCTTTGTCTAATAACCTGATATTTCCCATATACTGCGATAGTTCCTTAAAATTGTTCCTGTATTGTTAATGCTTGATTCCCTTGGCTTCGGCATATGCCTCAAACTGTTCGGGAGACATATTTACTTTTCTTGCCTTAGTGCCTTCGCTCTCACCTACAACGCCGTCTTCACAGAACTTGTCAACAATTCTTGCAGCTCTGTTAAAGCCGATTCGGAAATGTCTCTGAAGATTACCGATGGACACGGTACCCTCCTTGCAGATGGACTGTCCGATTTCATAGGCAAGTTCATCATACTCGCTGTCGCCGTCGGCAGATGAAGCAGCAGCTGAACTGCCCGAAGATGACTTGGAAGATGCAGTCGATGCCAGCTTCTCGATTTCTTCACCGAGACCGTTATCTTCCTGCTCACCGTTTTTCCTGATTATGAATTCAACAACATCTTCTCTTTCCTTGTCAGTATAGAAAGCACCCTGAATTCGCTCAGGCACATTCTGTCCGATAGGAAGGAACAACATATCGCCGCGGCCAAGAAGTTTTTCGCCGCCGGCAGTATCAAGAATAGTTCTGGAGTCAATCTGAGAATTAACCGTAAGACATACTCTTGAAGGAATATTTGCCTTGATAAGACCCGTTACAACGTCTACAGAAGGTCTCTGGGTAGCTACAACCAAATGGATACCTGCTGCTCGTGCCAGCTGTGCCAGACGGCAGATGTGTCCTTCTACTTCGTTCTTGGCTGTCATCATAAGATCCGCAAGCTCGTCTATGATGAAAAGAATCTGGAACATCTTTTCGCGAGGATTGCCCTCGTCATCCACAAGTTCAGGATGTTCCTTAAGCTTCTCGTTATAGGAGTCGATGTCTCGAACCTTAAGATCCGCAAACTTCTTGTAACGGTCGTTCATCTCCCTTACGGCCCAGGCAAGAGCTCCGGTAGCCTTTTCGGGATTGGTAACAACAGGAAGAAGCAGATGCGGAATGCCGCTGTAGATACTGAACTCTACCTGCTTCGGATCAACCATGATAAGTCTTACTTCTTCGGGAGAAGCCTTATAAAGAATACTCATAATAAGTGAGTTCATAAGGAAGGACTTACCGGAACCGGTGGTACCTGCAATAAGAAGGTGAGGCATTTTGGCTATATCTGCCACAATTACTTTACCTACCAGGTTTTTACCAACGGCAAATGTCACCTTGGACTTGCTGTTCTTAAATTCAGCGGAATCCAGAAGGCTTCGTAAATATACGGTCTGTCTGGAATCGTTTGGCACTTCGATACCTACTGCGGATTTGCCCGGAATAGGTGCCTCGATACGTATGCTGGTTGCGGCAAGGCCCATCATGATATTGTCCGCCAGGGATGTGATCTTGCTGATCTTAACACCCATTTCCGGCTGGAGTTCATACCTTGTTACGGAAGGACCGCTGGTGGTATTAACCAGTTTGGCATTGATATCAAAGCTGGCAAGTATATCGCAAAGCCTGCGTCCTTTTTCTGCTACATCACCCTTGGACATGCCTCCGGCAGATGCTTCCGGCCTGTTAAGAAGGTTAATGCTTGGATATACATAAGGCCTTTTCGGACGAGGAGCCTTTTTAACTTTTACAGGTGTGCCCGGTGCGGGTGCAGGGGGAACATTTCTGTCTGTGATATGCTGATCGATCTTAGTACTGTGACTTACAACTTCTCTGCCTTCAGGAGGAATATAGTCGCCTCTTGCAAACATGAAACCGTCGGCATCCGACTGAAGATTCGGTGCGGATTTGATACCTGTTTCGGACTGGGTTACGGTCTCAAATGCCTTACCGGAAGATACGGCAGGTGCCGGTGTAACCTTTGGTGTTTCGAAAGGCAATTCAGAAGGAGCCGTCGAAGGTGTTATATAAGAATCATATACTCTGTCCTTCGAATTACTCTTGTTTCCGAACTTCTTCTGTAACTCTTCTTTCCAGATATCACCGCCGGTGGCAGGTGTTTCCGGAAGGAAACTGTCATCCGGAGTGATTTCGAACATATCATTTTCAGTCTGAACCGCTTTCTTCTCTTCCTTGGGCTCGCGTACAACCGGCGCCTCGGGAGCCCCGGCAGGTGTTCCGGGAATATGTCCGTTTTTAAGTTTGTCAATAAATGAAAGATTCTTCTTTTGTCTCCTCGGAACCTGCTCATAAAGAAGCGGTGACTGTGAACTCTCACCGCCTACTTTAAGATCGTAAAGTTTGTTTCCTTCGGTGGTAATATATTCATACTTCTGAGCGCCTTCCAAGGCTTCTCTTTCAAACCTTTCCTTGGCTCTTCTTTCTCTGTACTCTCTGTTCTTTTCGGAAAACTTATCATAGCCCTTCTTGGAATTGTCTTTTACCGCATGAAGAATTGCCTTTCCGGTAATAAGAATAATCACAATAAGGAGAAATGCAAAAAGTATAATGATTGCCGCAGCCTTGCCCACAAGGGTATTTAAAGGCTCGGCAAGAAGTCCGCCCAGGAATCCGCCGCCTTCGGTATATTTGTATCCGTACTTAAAGGATTCAAAGAATAATCCGATGTCGTTAACCACCGTAAACATGTGGATAATGGCGCAGATGATTATTACTCCGATGGTACTGAGGAGTATTTTGTCATTGGTTACATACTTGTTTGTGTTATAGAGAATGAATGCTACAAGGGCAAAAATATAAAACGGAAGCACGTAGGCAAACACTCCGGTAAAACCAAAGCAGATGGTATTTAAAACGTTGCCAAGTATTCCGCATTTGCCGAGGTAACTGAGTATCAAAAGCACAGAAACAAGACCTGTGATGATGAGCGTTACTTCATCACGGATAGTCTTGTTCTTGCCGCTGAAACGTCCAAAAGCTTCACGAGACGGTCTTTCTTCGGAATAATCTTCCTCGACTTCGTCCTCGCGTTCAAAAGTTATATTTTTGTTCTTTCTGCGTTTTTCAAAATCGGTAGTCTGTTTTCTTCTGCCGGAGCCGGAACCCTTTTTGGCAGAAAAACTGCCATCGGGAGCACTTCCGCCCTTACGGGAAGACGATTTTGAATTCGTATTTTTGTTCTGATTTGCCATTGACCAAAATCCCTTTATAAACTAAAAAGCAACTACAAACCGGCTGTAAATACTATCAGAAATACAATACCGGCCACTATACGGTAATAACCGAAAGGCTTAAAATCGTGCTTTCTGATGTAGGCCAGAAAGCCTTTAATGATTACAAATGAAACCAGAAAAGCAACTATGCAGCCTGTAAGCATAATCACGATATCGTTACCGGAGAACATTCCGTTCTTAACAACATATTTAAGGACCTTAAGTAGACTCGCTCCTGCCATTACAGGAACGGCAAGAAAGAAAGTATACTCCGCAGCTACGGCACGGGAAGTTCCGATTAACATGGCTCCTATAATTGTTGCGCCGGATCTTGAAGTTCCGGGAATAAGTGCAAGAAGCTGGAAAAGACCGATATAAAAGCAGATGCTTGCCGGAAGTGTGGAAATACTTGTGTACTTCGGTTTTAAATCCTTGTTCCTGTACTCGATCAAAAGGAAAAAGATACCGTAAAGCACAAGCATGGATGAAACCACATAAGGTGCTCTGTTCTCTGCATAAAAGAATTCATCCAGAGGGTCATCAAGAAGGAGTCCTATGATGGCTGCGGGAAGACAGGAAATAATAATCCTTATCCACAAAGCTATCACCGGCTTTTTTACCTTTTCCTCGGATTTAAAGGAAAATGGCCAAAGCTGATTCCAGAATACAAGCACAACTGCCATAATGGCACCCAGCTGAATCACAACAAGGAATACTTCCCAGATTTCAGGAGACATGTCGGGCTTTAAAAAATGCTCAAACAAAAGCAGATGCCCGGTACTGCTGACAGGAAGCCATTCCGTTATGCCTTCGACTATTCCAAGAATAATAATCTTTAAAAATTCAATAAAATTCATTTTTAGTAATGCCCCTATCCAATATCAAAATGGGCAGACTCTCCGTTCTTAATAAGTATATCCATTACTTTGTCACTATAGTGAACCCTGGCTTTATACAGGGCTGCATTGGTATTAACGGTAAATTCCGTGAGTTTTCCGTTCTTCCAGCTAAGGTTAAAGAAAGACTTGCCCGGAACATAAATGCCTCTTATGCTTCCGTCTCCGAGTTCCTCCGGAAGGGAAGGAAGAAGGTAAACGTCGTCACCGTCTGCCTGAAGTATCATCTCTCCGATGGCTGCAATACTTCCGAAGTTTCCGTCAATCTGGAAAGGCGGATGATTGTCAAAGAGATTTGTAAGGGTGGACTTTTTAAGAAGCGCCACCAGGTTCTCGTAGCATTTTTCCTTATCGCAAAGTCGGGCAAACATGTTCATGATCCATGCTCTGGACCAGCCTGTGTGTCCGCCGCCGTAGGAAAGACGACGCTTGATTGTATTCTTTGCCGCTTCCGCAAGTTCGGGAGTTTTTCTAACATCGATCTGGTGTGATGGATGAAGTCCGTAAAGCTGGGAAATGTGTCTGTGACCCGGCTCAGCCTCGTCATAATCCACCATCCATTCCATGATCTGTCCGTATTTGCCTACTTTGATTTCAGGAATGCCCTTAAGAAGTTCCTTGGTTTTATCAAGGAATTCTTCGTCATCGTCGCCGACTAATGCATATGCCTCGATAAAATCATTGAAATGGTCTCTTAAGATTTCGGAATCCATGGTGGAGGAAGCACAAACGCTGCCCTTTACACCATTCTCCATGATATAGGTATTCTCAGGGGATACCGAAGGGCAGATAATGGTCTTGCCGTCGATATTCATTAAGAAATCATGGAAGAAAAGCACCGAATCTTTTATTACAGGATACATTTCCTTAAGGAACTGAAGATCCTTGGTATAACGGAAATAACGCATTATGTGGGTGCAAAGCCATGGATAGCTCATGACCCAGTAGGTACCGGGGATCCATCTGTCCTGAGGTGCCGTATCGCCCCATAAATCCGTGTTATGGTGGCATACCATGCCTCGGCAGCCGTACATCTCTCTTGCCGTTTTCTGGCCCTGGGGCTGCATCTTCAACATGTGATTAAAGAGAGGAAGCTCGCAGTCGGAAAGACCGAACATTTCCGCCGGCCAGTAATTCATCTGAGTATTAATGTTAATGGTGTACTTGCATCCCCATGCAGGATCTAAGTTCCAGTTCCAGATTCCCTGAAGGTTGGCCGGAAGGCTTCCCGGTCTCGAACAGGAAATCAGAAGGTAACGTCCGAAATCGAAATAGGTCTTGATAAGACCGTTATCGGGATTCTCCTCGGAAAACCTTTCAAGTCTTTCGTCGGTAGGAATCTTGTCAAGTTCAGTATCGTAATCAAGATGCAGTTCGGTTTTACCGAAAAGGCTCCTATAATCAAGCTCGTGAGCATTTCTGATTATGTTAAAGCTGATGTCACGCACCTTATTCAGTACATTCCTCGTGTATGTAAGAGGATCCGTTTCTCTGTAGGTGGTTGCACCTGTAAAGAAAACAGTGAGATCCGTTACATCACGGCACACTATGTATTCGCCCAGAAGTTCAATGCTTCCCGATGCCGCATGTGCTGTGATTCCGCCGGCAAAACGGTAAGAATCATTCTGCATGCTGCCGGTATAGTAAGAATTGTTTTCATCATGGAAGGCGCTGTCAAAGAAGGACATGCGTGCACATTCCGCTTCGCAGTTAAAGGAAGAACCATCCTTCATGTAAAGGTGTACCGCAAGCACATTCTCCGGAGCGGAACAGATGACTTCTTCTATGAGAGTTCTGCCCCCGAACTCTCTTACCACCTTAACCTGGGCATTTTCAAGGTCCAGTTCACGGGTGTAATCATCAAGTTCACCTGTAATGTCATTGAACTTTATAAACAGTTCGCCGAAGGGCTGAAATACTCTCTGACTGAAGGGATTTCCGGAAAAAGCATGAAGAAGAAGGTCTTCCGCTTCCGGGATGTCTCCGTCAAGAATGAGTTTTCTGACCTTTTCAAGATTCGGGTAGGCATCCTGATTGATTCTGTTCATGGGGCCGCCGGACCATAATGAATCTTCATTGAGCTGAATCTTCTCCATGTCGGCATGACCGAAAATCATGGCTCCCAGTTTACCGTTACCTACGGGAAGAGCTTTGTCCCAATCCCAGTTAGCACTCTGTTTGTAAAAAAGTTTTGACATACTGCCTCCGTGTTAATGCGCGAAAGTACTAGATGTTTTTCATGATGAACCAGAAACTGTATCCCACTTCTTTGGATGAAAGACGATAATCCTCTTTGAGAGGTGAACCGCAGGATGCGGAGCCCACGCCGCTCATCATCGCATCGATACAAAGTTCTGTTACATCATCGTTGTTTAATTCATAATTATGTTTCTTCTTCTCAAGACTCTCCTGCTTATAATGTCTTGCGGAGAATGAGAATTCATCATCCGAAAGCACATTGATGGCATTGCGTTCTTCGTCACTGATGGTGAAGTACTGAACACCCCAGTGAGAACCGTTTTCCTGAGGCTTGATATAGTTGACAAACTCATCGGTTACGGTTGTATCGAAAAGGTCGACATAGGAAGCCTGATGCTTATCAATATAGCTTTCGAAAGGACCGTAGCCATAGTATCTGAGATTCTCAAACTCTTCACCCAGGAAGAAACGAAGTCCGAATCTCGGAAGGAATTCAATGGTTTCGTCTATATCTGCCTTTACTTCCACGAAAAGCTCGCCTGTCTGGTAAATGCGGTATTCCACATCAACATTGGCCACAGGAGGCTGATTATCGCAGAGAAGGGAAAGTTTAAACTTAACTCTTGTCTCATCGCCGCTGTCAATGAGTTTGCTTTCATATACCTTGGTCTTAAGATCGTTAAGATCATGAGCATACCATTCAGCTTTGGCATGTATATCGTTGTCCGTAGGAGCTCTGAAAAGGTTAAGCTGTGTAGGAGCAACAAGCATTTCCTTCTTGCCCTTCTTGGCCTGCTTAAGCATTCCGCAGTGCTTGCAGAATTCGAAAGTCGCTCCTTCGGCACCTACGAATATGGAATCGTTTGTTTCCTTGGATTCCATGATCTTCTTACCCTTAATCTTAACCGGCTTATACTTACGGATGGATGCATCAATAATATACTGATCGAATCCAAGTTCGTAACCTTCCGGAAGGTAAGGAGTTTCAACCTTGTTTTTGATGATAAATCTTACTCTGAGATCCTTGCCCTTAAAGGAAATGAGTCTCGGAATATGAATGGATACATACTCATGAGGAGCTGCGTCCACGTCGATATCGCCGGAAAGAATGTGCTGACCGTTATCCTTAATCTCGAAGGAAATGATCACAGCGTCCTTAATACGGTTGAAATCCATGGTATTAAAGAATCCGTAAACGCCCTTTTCAATATCCTCGGCATATACTCTTACAGGTCTGTACACGTTCTTCATTTCGTAGAAGCCTGTGTGAGGTGTTCTGTCAGGGAAGCAAAGACCGTCTATGCAGAAGTTGCCGTCATGATGTTTTTCTTCGAAATCACCGCCGTAGGCGTACTCGGGGCCGCCCTTTCTGGTTCCGGTAAGGATTCCGTGATCGGCAAATTCCCATACGCATCCGCCGGCAATATTGTCAACGGAGAAGAAGGCATTCTGATAGTCCTCAAGGTCTCCCGGGCCGTTACCCATAGCATGTGAGTACTCGCAAAGGAAGTAAGGCTTTTTGTTCTCCTTGACTTCTCTCTTGTAAAGTGAAACCACGTCAGGATACATCTGTGAAACCATGTCAAGGTCATCTGTATCGATATTGTCCGGATTAAACCAGGAACTCTCATAGTGTACAAGTCTCTGTGTATCCATAGACTTGATAAGAGCTGCCGCTTCCTTGAAATTCCTGCCCCATCCGCTTTCATTACCAAGGGACCAGAAAATAATACATGGTCTGTTGTAGTCTCTTACAACAAGCTTGCTGATACGGTCAAGTATGGACTCTCTGTATTCGATGCTGCTGAAAACCATTGGAAGCTTAGGTGTGATACCCTTTTCCTGATAGATCTTCATAAGGTCGATCTGGCCGTGAGCCTCAATATCTGCCTCATCCACTACATAGAAGCCCATTTCATCGCAGATCTGATAGAAATAAGGCACATTGGGATAGTGGGAAGTTCTGATGGTATTAACATTAAACTTCTTCATGAGAGAAAGGTCGGAAATAATCCTCTCTCTTGTTACAACAGCACCTGTATCCGGATAGGATTCATGTCTGTTTACACCGTGAAGATTAAGAGGCTTACCGTTAAGGCAGATGATTCTGTCAATAACCTTTACATCTCTGAAACCTACCTTGTCTCCGATGATTTCGCCTTCCGTTTCAAGAGTGATCTTGTAAAGAACGGGAGTTTCTGCAGTCCAGAGAACAGGGTTCTCGATAGTTATGTCCGTGAAGTCATCTTCAGGTGATACTTCAGCACTTCCAACCACTTCTCCATTCGGATCGGTAAGGGTAATGGTAACATTCGTATTGGCTGTAAGATCCACATGGATCATGGCCTTTGAATAATCATCTGCAAAGGTGGTGGAAATCTTGTAATCCGTCACTCTCTTCTCAGGTCTCTTAAGGATATATACATCACGGAAGATGCCTGTGAATCTCCACTTGTCCTGGTCCTCAAGGTATGTGCCGTCGCACCACTTAAGAACAAGTACCTTGATTTCGTTGGAACCGGCATGAAGTGCTTCTGTGATATCAAACTCGGATGTAGCATGGCTTACCTGTGAATATCCGAAAAGCTGTCCGTTTACAAAAAGATAGAAACAGCTGTCCACACCTTCGAATACCAGTGTTCTTGTTTTACCGTCAGGCTCGTAATTGTAGAACTTTCTGTAAACAGCCACCGGATTGTCGGCAGGTACATATGGCGGATTGTAAGGAATCGGATACTGTAAATTTACATACTGAGGTGTGTCATATCCTAAGAGCTGAATGCAGCTCGGAACATTTATCGTTGAATCAAATTCATCAAGAAGAATTTGTTTGTCGTCAATTTTATCGAAACTCTCATAGAATCTGAAATCCCACTCTCCGTTTAAAAGCTGGAATTCAGAGGAGTTTTCTCTGAGGGCATATGGGTCCTCGCCCTTTGCAAAGGGAATGAAATAGCAGTGATCACTTAATGTGTTAACGTGAAGGTTTTTAAAACTCTCATGGAATGTCATTAATTCTTTCATGGTTGTTCCCTTTCTTCGTAAAATACTTTTTTAAAAACTAAAGGCATCATGAGTAATGACGCCTTTAGTTAATTAATACATGCTTATTTTACATCCTTGATAGAGAAGCTTACTCTTCCCATCTTGTCCTTGCCAAGGCATACAGCCTTAACAACATCGCCAAGTGTAAGGACGTCTTCAACATGGTTGATTCTGTGGTCAGCAATCTTAGAAATGTGTACCATTGCTTCTTTTCCGGGAGCAAACTCAAGGAAAGCACCGAAGTCTTTAATACTTACAACCTTGCCTTCAAGAACCTGTCCTTCTTCGAAATCGCTTGCAATGATTTCAATGTACTTCTTAGCTGTTGCCATTGCATCTGCATCGGTTCCGCAGATTGAAACCGCACCGTCATCTGTGATATCAATCTTAACGCCTGTCATCTCGATGATAGTGTTGATTGTCTTACCTCTCTGGCCTACAACATCACCGATCTTCTGAGGATCAATCTGGATCTGGATGATCTTTGGAGCAAATTCGTTAACTGTAGCTCTAGGCTCAGCAATTGCAGGCTTCATACATGTATCCATGATGAAAAGTCTTGCCTGACGGCATCTTTCGATTGCACCTTCAACGATTTCTCTTGTAAGACCGTGAATCTTGATATCCATCTGGATAGCTGTGATACCTTCGGTTGTACCTGTTACCTTGAAGTCCATGTCGCCGAAGAAGTCTTCGAGACCCTGGATATCTGTAAGGAGTACAAAATCGTCATCGGTTTCGCCTGTTACAAGACCGCAGGAAATACCTGCAACCATTCTCTTGATTGGAACACCTGCTGCCATAAGTGACATACAGGATGCACATGTGGAAGCCATGGATGTTGAACCGTTGGATTCGAATGTTTCGGATACGGCACGGATTGCATATGGGAACTCTTCTTCTGTAGGAAGTACAGGAAGAAGTGCTCTTTCTGCAAGTGCACCGTGACCGATTTCACGACGTCCGGGTCCGCGGCTGACCTTGGTCTCACCTACGGAGTATGCGGGGAAGTTGTAGTGGTGCATGTATCTCTTGGCTACAACGTTCTCGTCAAGACCGTCAACCTTCTGAACCTCTGAAAGAGGAGCAAGGGTACATACGTCACAGATCTGTGTCTGTCCTCTGGTGAACATGGAAGAACCATGAACTCTGGGAATGATATCAACTTCAGCAGCAAGAGGTCTGATCTGAGTAATCTCACGACCGTCGGGACGCTTGTGGTCCTTTAAGATCATCTTACGAACTGTCTTCTTCTCATACTGGTAAATTGCTTCACCAAGGATAGCAAGCCATTCTTCATTGTCAGCGAAGGCTTCTTTGAGCTTCTCGGTGATATTTCTGATGTTCTCTTCTCTAACCTGCTTCTCGTCTGTGAAGACTGCAACTTCCATCTCTGCGGGAGGAACGATTTCCTTCATGGCATCGAAAAGTTCTGCAGGAATAGCGCAGCTCTCATACTCGTGTTTCTTCTTGCCTACTTTGGCAACGATATCTTCGATGAAAGCGATAACTGTCTGGTTAACATCGTGAGCCTTGTAGATGGCTTCGATAATCTTGTCCTCGGGAACAATCTTAGCGCCTGCTTCAATCATGATAACCTTCTGCTTGGTAGAAGCTACGGTCATCTGAAGGTCGCCGTTTTTCCACTGTTCCTGAGTGGGGTTGATGATGAATTCACCGTTGATAAGTCCAACCTGGGTCATAGCGCAGGGGCCGTCAAAGGGAATATCGGAAATGCAGGTTGCGATTGCGGAACCAAGCATAGCTACGAGCTCGGGACGGCACTCGGGATCAACCGACATAACCATGTTGTTAAGGGTTACATCATTTCTGTAATCCTTGGGGAACAAGGGACGCATAGGACGGTCGATAACGCGGCTGGTAAGGATAGCGTTCTCGGATGCCTTGCCTTCTCTCTTGTTGAAACCGCCGGGAATCTTACCTACGGCGTATAACTTCTCTTCGTACTCTACTGAAAGAGGGAAGAAATCGATGCCTTCTCTGGGAGCATCGGATGCTGTTGCAGTACTAAGAACGGTGGTGTCACCGTAGTGCATGAATGCACAGCCGTTAGCCTGCTTACCTACACGGTTGATGTCAACACGTAAGGTACGACCTGCGAGGTCCATTGTGAATGTGTCAAACATATTCATTCTCCTTTTTGAATTTGGAGCAGAAGATGCCGAAACTACTTAAAGTTCCGCAAAACCCTTT
The DNA here is from genome assembly GCA_902772565.1 of uncultured Lachnospiraceae bacterium. Classification (GTDB taxonomy): domain Bacteria; phylum Bacillota; class Clostridia; order Lachnospirales; family Lachnospiraceae; genus UBA3775. Next base: position 18,039 of record CACYBJ010000199.1, read on the forward strand.
GTGAAACCATAAGTGGTCTCGGAAGCCTCTTCTACTCGTTGCTTGTTAAAAAAACTTAACCCAAGATAACAACAAAAGGGTGGATATAAATACCCACCCCTTATTTGTGTTATTACTTTCTAAGACCAAGCTTAGCGATTAAGTCACGATATCTTTCGATATCTTTCTTCTTGAGGTAGTCAAGTAATCCACGTCTCTGACCGATCATCATGTACATACCTCTTGCAGAG
>CACYBJ010000200.1 GCA_902772565.1 uncultured Lachnospiraceae bacterium
CGGCTGCAGGATTATTTATTTGCTTTTATACTACATATGTGGTACAATGGCTTCAAATGGTGCTTTATATAGCATTGGGGTGTTTTACAAAGCAAAAACCACGAAGAGGGTATACATGGGGCTCAATTTAAAAATAACATTTCGAACAGGTGTTGCCGTATTTTCGGCAGTATCTCTTCTGTCCGGATCGGTCTGGATTCACACAGACAAGACCCGTAAACGAGAACAGGAAGCTACGGCATATGCCGCAGTAAATCCCGGACTTCTCCTTCTTGGAAACGGCAACGAAGTCATCGAAGAAACTCTTCAGTCCGTCGAAGAAGTATCCAACAAATACGAAAGCGGTTCCGAGAGAATTCTCACCGCAGCATTCTTTAATGCTCCTTCCGTCGAATATACAGATGTCACATCTGCGGCAACAGCCAATCTTACAGTGCCCGAGGAAACCGAAGGCGAGTTAACACCGATGGAAAGCAGCCAGTATGTTTACAATGCTCCTGTCATCACAGACATCGGCTCCATAGAAGCGCTTCGTGCCTGCCTCCTTGCGGAAGTCGGCAGCAATGCATACGCATACTGCGCAACCTTCGTATCCAAGTTCATAAACAAAAATGTTAATGATAATTCACGCTTTTATCCTTCCTGCGTCGGCGTAACCGATTCTCCTCTCATTCTCCTTTCGGAGCTCATGGCGAATCCGGACTACAATGAAGCGGGACGCATTACCGGCGCTTCGGTAAATGAAATCAATAACTTCCTTGCGGCAAACGGCCAGCCGGGTGACATCATCATTTACATCGGACGTACCCGCGGCGACTATGTTCACTGCGGAATCTTCTTCGACGCCGCTCATTATACCTACGATCAGGGCATCAGCGGAATTGTAAGAAACGGAAGCATTTACTGGTATCTCTATGCTGTTAAGGGAACCGGCGAAGAAGCTACCGGCGCTATCCTTTACAGACCGGGCAAAACAGGCACCGGAATTCTCGCGGTATCGGGAACGGATGCAGGAACCGAAACAATTGCTCCTACTCTTACTTCCGATGAGGAAATGAGTGTCTCTCCTGATGCCGAATTGGCAGGCGATCCTGCAATAACAGGAGAACCGGAAGAGGTTGTATCGCCTACGCCGGAAGCATCTGCCGAAGAAACAGCCGATGCAGAGAATACCGCTTCCGAAACCGCAAGCGAGGGTGAAGGCGAAAATGCCGGCACCACTCCGGAAGCAGGCAGTGACACCGCTACCGGAAACACATCCGATACGGAAAATCCCGCACCAACTGCAACTACAAATTAGTATTCACATCATTTTTTAAAGGCAGGGTTTACACCCTGCCTGCTTTTTAGAATTATAAAAAACCGGACAGGATATCCTGTCCGGTTTTGCTGTATAGTTTTTACAAATGAAATTATGAAAGGTCATCCAGGCCTACAACTACGTCATCAAGATCGTTCCAGATTTCATCATCTACCTTGTAACCGTCTGATGACTCATTTACTGTAACAACAAACTTCTTGCTGTCTGAGTAAGGCACGTTAGGAAGTGCATTCTTGATGATTGCAAGCACTTCAGTAGCGTATACTTCTTCGTAAGGAGCAAGTTCTTCATCTGACATGTTTTCCCAGTCAACATCTGCATAGGTTGTGTTAAACTGATCGATGTATGCTGCAACGTCATCATGTACATAGGTGATAGGATCGATAGGATTAACAGTAACTACTACTTCCCATTCTCCCTCTGTGCCGCTCTTCTTGCCTTCGCCTACTTCATAGCTTGTCTTCTTTAATACATCTTCAGCGAAATACTTGAATCCGTTCTTTACGTCATCGGAAACATAGTCAGAGTGAACATCAAGAAGATACATTGTTGCTTCTGCGTAGTAATCTACACACATCTGATGTACCTGCTCTGCGCTGTCTGCATCGGAGCCTGTCTGCTTCTTGTAATCACTGTAAGTTCCGTGGTATGAACAATCCATTACAGACTTAACATACTCTGAAAGACTCTTTGTGTTCTTCTTTTCCTTAATGCTCTCGGAAGAACATGCGGAAAGTGCGATTGTGGTTGTAAGCAAAAGTGCTGTAGCCGATAATGCTTTTTTGATTCTCATTCCTAAACCCTTTCTTTAAATGCATTTTACGGATTAAACCGCGTAACTCCGTATACTATATTATCAGATACCTTTTCAAGTTTCAATTGTTTACCACATAAATTTAAATATCTGCTTTTAATAAAAAAGCATTTATGCTATAAATAAAAAGGTGGGGCGATTAATCCCCGGAACAGAAATCAGGGAGGGTTTTATGGCAAACGTATTTAATACTCTTGTACGTGATTTTAGCTTAAGATGCAGAGGCATAAATGCATCCGACCTTGTAGACGGATGCCCCGTTAAAATCACTCAGATCAACAACACAGCCACTGTAAGCGTAATAGTACCAATGACTGTGTGGACCGAATCAAAAGACTTAATCATCAACGAAATGAAGAATATAAAGGCTCCGAAGCCGGCATACCGCAACGGACAGCTTGTATTCACTCTCACAAATCCACGACTCGTTCAGGAGCAGTACACGAAGATCAAAACACTTATCGGCAGATACGCAGCACCTTACGCACAGAATGCAACCTGCCCTTACTGCGGTCAGGGCAACTGCGACACTGCAGGTCTTAAGGGCAATGTATTCGTTAAGATGCACAGCACCTGCCAGGCCAACGATCTGACAGGAAAGAAATCCAATGTGGCAGGAGGCACCCAGCATGCATTTTTAGGAATCATCGGTGCCATTCTTTTCGGTTTGATACCGTACATAATTTCATTCCTTACAGTATCTTTCGGAAATACCGTATTCTACATTTTATTTATCGGTGCGCCATTCCTTACCGCTCTTGGCTTCATAGCCTTCAAAGGCGGATACGGTCAGGTAGCAACAACTATATGTACCATACTGAATCTGGCTCTGTTTTTCGTCTACTGTTACTTTGACTGTGCCTATATCATTAAAGACTGGTACGACGTTAGTTTCGGCGAAGCACTCGGTCATCCGGTAGATGTACTGGATCTTCTGAAATCTTCCGACTATATTAAGAACAGAGCATTGGTATTCGTACTTTACATTATCGGCATGATAATCTTCGTCGGATCCAAGCCTCTCGCATCAGAAAACAAGATGAAGGAAATCGAAAACGTCAGAGCGCTGAATATACCGCTCGATCAGGTTAATCAGTTCCAGTCACAGACTAACAATGAAATAAGCAAATTCTTCTAAAAGAATCCGTGCCGCTTCTGGCACGGATTCTTTATTGATACGCCGGACATGAAAAATCGTCTTCGACGATGTCCGGCGCTATGTCTAACATTTCCTTCGGA
>CACYBJ010000201.1 GCA_902772565.1 uncultured Lachnospiraceae bacterium
TATTCGACTACTCTTTCTTCGTCAAACAAAACCGTAAGCGAATCGTTAAATCCGTTGATGTCGGTTATGCGCCCCATGTCACCGTTAAAGATTCCGAGGCCGCTTTCATATGCAATATTATACTGATTAAATCTTTTCCATTCAAGTTGATAGTCATTTTTAATCTGCATGACCTTGTCGCCCACACGGAACACGCGGTCACCCATCTGCTTTTCCGCCTTATTCCTCGAAGGAGGATTAAGGAACATCTGAAGCTGGCGGTTCAGATTCTCTACGCCCAGTTCTCCTTTTCGCATGGGGGTAAGCACCTGAATATCAAAGGGATCGGCTTTCACATAGTTGGGAAAACTCTTGGGGCCGTTTGCAGAAAAAAGTCCTCTTACCGTATCCAAAACAAGTGAATTCTGGTCTCTCCTCATGAGGAAGAAATCGCTTTTATTATCGAACGTTGGATGAATGCCTTCGTTGATTTTGTGAGCATTAAGAACTATGTCACTGGATTCATCCTGACGGAATATTTTATTCAATCTGACTGCAGGGATCACTCCGGAATCCACCATGTCACCCAGCACGTTTCCGGGACCCACACTTGGCAGCTGCCTTGCATCTCCCGTGAAAATAAGCCTGGTGCCTACGGTAACCGCTTTAAGCAGCGCGTGCATGAGATGAATATCTATCATGGAAGCCTCATCTATGATTATTACGTCGGCATCCAAGGGGTCGGAGTCGTTCTTTTGAAATCCGAAGGAGGCAGATTCATTATCATCCATGTCACCGTTAGGAGCGAATTCCAGCATGCGGTGAATGGTTCTTGCTTCCTCGCCGGTGGCCTCACTCATTCTTTTTGCCGCACGTCCCGTAGGTGCCGCAAGAAGTATTGAAAGACCTTCCTCTTTAAACATTTTGATAATGGCTTTTAGTATGGTGGTCTTTCCTGTTCCGGGACCGCCGGTAATAATAAGGAGCGACCTGCAAAGGGCCTGCATCAGGGCATCTTCCTGAAGAGGATCCAGATTTATGCCTAAAGCCTGCTGCACATCGGCAATTCTGCGACCCGCAAGAGATTCGTTAATATCCTCCGTAAGGTTCAGATCGTTAAGCATTCTTGCAACGGCAAGTTCGGTATAGTAGAAGGATGAAAGATATACTCTTCTCTCTCCGTCCACGATTCTAACGATAAGCTTTCTTTGAATTGCCAGCTCGTCAATGAGTCTTTCAAGGTTTTCTACAGGGCCTCCGGTCAGTTCCAGAGTGTGTCTTAACAGAACCTCATCCGGCAGATAAGTATGGCCGGAAGTACAGCCGGTGTTCATCATAAATATAAGGGCAGCTCGGCCGCGGAAATCGCTGTTCATGTCACAGCCTGTGAGGCGGGCGATTTCATCTGCCGTTTTAAAGCCCACGCCGGAAATGTCTTCTGCAAGGCGGTAGGGATTTTCCTCCAGAACACTGCGGGTTCTCTTGCCGTACTGTTTGTATATTTTAACTGCAAGATTGGTACCGATGCCGAAACCGGAAAGGTACATCATTATCTCTCTGGCTTCTCTTTTTTCATTGAACTGTTCGTATATATCCCTTGCCTTGTTTTCGGAAATTCCTTTCACTTCCGCAAGACGTTCCGGTTCGTTTTCGATTATGTCAAAAGTGGCATCTCCGAACCTTCTTACTATTCTTTCCGCTAATGCTTTTCCAATGCCTTTTATGGCTCCGGAGCCAAGATACTTAAGCATAGATTCTCCGCTTTTCGGCACTGCGGATGTAAATCCGGTAACCTTAAGCTGTCTGCCGTAAACAGTATGATCCGTGTACTCACCTTCCACGGAAATATACTCGCCCTCGCTTATGACAGGAAAAGAACCGACACAGGTCATTTCACCTGTTACATCTTTTTCCTTGTACGAAAGTTCAAGAACGGTATAACCGTTCTCGGAATTCCGGTAGACTATTCTTTCAACGTATCCTTCAAGTTTCTCCATTACTGCTCCGTAGTCTGCTGTGTAGCACGGCATATGCCGCAAAAAAACAAGCGTGTAAAACAGAGGGAAGTTTCCCTGACTGTAATTTACACGCTATAGTATACCACATTCGGTGATTGAATTTTCATAAATATTATGATTTGCCTGCCGAAAATACGTTTCGGACCTATGACTGCTTGAGTCCCTTTCTTCCCAGGACTTCAAGGTATCTTCCCGTGCCGACGGCAACGCACCTTCTGGGGTCATCTGCCACGGTTGTAAAGATACTTGTTTTTTCTTCCAGATAGTCCTCAAGTCCGCCGAGAAGCGCGCCACCACCCGTAAGAAGGATTCCTCTTTCGGCAATGTCAGATACAAGATCGGTCTGTACATGCTCGAATACGGAACGGATTGCATCTGCAATCTGGGCAACAGGCTCTGCAAGAGCTTCCGCAAGTTCATTGTTTGTAAGAGAGACTGTTTTCGGAAGGGCAGATACGATTTCGCGGCCCTTGATATCCATGGAAAGCGTCTCTTTCTTTTTATAGCAGGTACCGATTTTGATTTTGATTTCTTCGGCGGTTCTGTTGGCAATATTTATCTGGAACTTGTTCCTTACATACTTAACAATAGCCTCATCAAAATCATCACCGGCTACTTTTATGGATGTTGCGTAAACTATTCCGCCAAGACTGATAACAGCCACATCGGTTGTGCCACCGCCGATATCAACTATCATGTTTCCGCATGGTTTTGAAATATCGACTCCCGCACCGATGGCTGCTGCCAGAGGTTCTTCGATAAGTTCGACATATCTTGCTCCGGCCATATAAGTTGCATCTTCCACTGCCTTACGTTCAACTTCGGTACTGCCGCAAGGAACGCAGACACTGATTACAGGCTTGAAAAACCTGTGCTTACCGATGGCTTTCTGGATAAAATACTTGAGCATTTTTTCCGTTACGGAGTAGTCGGAAATCACACCGTTTACAAGCGGCTTGACAGCCACAAGATTACCGGGAGTTCTTCCCAGCATTTCCTTGGCATCTTCTCCGATTGCCTTAATTCTGTTTGTATCTTTATCATAGGCAACCACTGCCGGCTCATCAAGAATCACACCCCTGCCCTTAAGGTAAATCAGGATGTTGGATGTTCCGAGATCGATTCCTATGTCATTGGTTAAATTAAACATTATTGCGTCCTTTAGTTATGTTTTCTCTTTATTTGCATACAGAATTATTATATAGCCCGCGGAAATTATGTCAAGACTCATCAAACCATTCTCATTACAGCTCTGCGCCGAGTATCTTCTTGGCATTAAGGATACGGTCCTCTTCAGGAGGTTTTACACCTTCCTCCTCAAGCACATTTTTGATACCCAGTTCTTTCCATTTGAAGGTTCCAAGGGTGTGATACGGAAGCACTTCAACCTTTTCCACATTATCAAGAGTATCTATAAAGCTGCGAAGTGCATGAAGGTCTTCGTCAAAATCCGACCAGCCGGGAACAAGGACATGTCTGATCCAGACCGGCTTTTTGATATCGGAAAGGTAACGGCACATGTCAAGAATGTTTTCATTGGTACAGCCGGTAAGTTTTTTGTGTTTTTCGTTATCGATTTCCTTGATATCAACCAAAAGGAGATCGGTATACTGCATCAGTTCCTCAAACTTCGCGAACCAGGACTCCTCTCTTGTAAAAGGATTGCAGGAAGTATCAAGACAGGTGTTTATGCCTCTCTTTTTGGCCTTCTTAAACAGTTCAAGAAGAAAATCGATCTGAAGCAGAGCCTCTCCGCCGCTCACTGTGATCCCGCCGTTGTCTTTCCAATAGGCCTTGTACTTTACGGCTTTGTCAAGAAGCTCATCGGCGCTCATCCACTCGCCTTTTTTTCCTGCCCATGTATCGGGATTGTGGCAGTATCTGCAACGCATGTTGCAGCCCTGTAAAAATATCATGAATCTTACGCCCGGTCCGTCGGCAGATCCGAAGGATTCCACACTGTGAACCAAGCCTTTTCCGTTATATTCTGTCATATGTCACTCCACCTGCAGGCCTGAGTTCTACGATAGTACGCCTGCTGCACTACCGTGGGTTAACAATCTAACCGTTCATATTATCTTTTTAATTCTAACATAACGACATTTAGAATTCTATCGATTAAACAAAAAAGGTCCGACATTTCTGCCGGACCTTTTGTTAGCTACTTAAAAGCTTAAAACCTGTAACTGTTTTAAATATCATTTTACAGTCTGCCGTGGCATGTTCTTGCGATAACGTCATCCTGCTGTTCCTTAGTAAGGTCGATGAACTTAACTGCATATCCTGATACACGGATTGTGAAGTTAGCATATTCTTCCTTCTCCGGATGAGCCTGAGCATCAAGAAGCTTTTCAACACCAAATACGTTAACGTTAAGGTGATGAGCGCCCTGAGCGAAGTATCCGTCAAGAACATTTACAAGGTTACCAACTCTTTCCTCATCTGTGTTTCCAAGAGCACCCGGGTTGATTGTCTGAGTATTTGAGATACCGTCAAGAGCCCATGTGTAAGGAATCTTTGCAACTGAGTTAAGAGAAGCAAGAAGACCGTTCTGCTCTGCGCCGTATGCAGGGTTTGCACCCGGTGAGAATGGCTCTTTAGCCTTACGTCCGTTAGGTGTAGCACCTGTAGCCTTACCGTAAACAACGTTTGATGTGATAGTAAGGATGGATGTTGTAGGCTCTGCATTTCTGTATGTGTGATGTTTCTTGATCTTCTTCATGAATGTATCAAGAAGCCATACTGCGATATCGTCTGCTCTATCGTCGTCGTTGCCGTACTTCGGGAAGTCTCCTTCAACTTCGAAATCTTTTGCAAGACCGTGATCGTCACGAACAACTTTAACCTTTGCATACTTGATAGCTGATAAGGAGTCAACTACATGTGAGAAACCTGCGATACCTGTTGCGAATGTACGACGTACATCTGTATCGATAAGAGCCATTTCAGCTGCTTCATAGTAGTACTTATCATGCATATAGTGAATAAGGTTGAGGCAGTTTACATAGAGGCCTGCAAGCCACTCAAGGTAAAGATCGTATTTCTTAACAACCTCATCGTAATCAAGATAGTCTGATTTGATTGCCTCGTAGGCAGGACCAACCTGAACGTAAGGAGTAAGTCCGTCAGCCTCGTCCTTACCGCCGTTGATAGCGTAAAGAAGAGCCTTTGCAAGGTTTGCTCTTGCGCCGAAGAACTGCATTTCCTTACCTGTCTGTGTAGCTGATACACAGCAGCAGATGCTGTAGTCATCGCCCCAAACCGGACGCATAACATCATCGTTCTCATACTGTACCGATGAAGTCTTGATAGAGATGAATGATGCATACTTTCTGAAGTTTTCGGGAAGTCTCTTGGAGTAAAGAACTGTAAGGTTCGGTTCCGGAGCAGGTCCCATGTTCTCAAGAGTATGAAGGAATCTGTAGTCGTTCTTTGTTACCATTGAACGTCCGTCGCCGCCAAGACCTGCAACTTCAAGTGTAGCCCAAACAGGATCGCCTGAGAAGAGCTGGTTGTAGGATTCGATTCTTGCGAACTTAACCATTCTGAGTTTCATTACGAAATGGTCGATGATTTCCTGGATTTCCTTCTCGGTTGCAACACCGTTCTTAAGGTCTCTTTCAGCATAGATATCAAGGAAGGTGGAAACACGTCCTACTGACATTGCAGCACCGTTCTGAGTCTTGATAGCTGAAAGGTAACCAAAGTAAAGCCACTGAACAGCTTCCTTAAATGTCTTTGCGGGAGCAGAAATATCATAGCCGTAGGAAGCAGCCATAACCTTCATCTGCTTTAAGCACTTGATCTGCATAGCGATTTCTTCACGGAGACGGATGATATCGTCTGTCATAACGCCGCAACCGCAGTTTGCAAGATCTTCCTGCTTCTTGGCAATAAGGAAATCGATACCGTAAAGAGCAACTCTTCTGTAGTCACCTACGATACGGCCACGTCCGTATGTATCCGGAAGACCTGTTAAGATGTGAGCTTTTCTTGCTGCTCTGATTTCAGGAGTATATACAGAGAATACTGCATCAGAGTGAGTCTGATGATATTCTGTAAAGATCTTGTGAAGTTCCTTGTTCGGCTCATATCCGTACATTTCACAAGACTGCTCTGCCATTCTGATTCCACCGAAAGGCATGAATGCTCTCTTAAGAGGCTTGTCTGTCTGAAGACCAACGATTTTCTCAAGAGTCTTGTCTTCTTCATAAAGATAGCCCGGTGCATGTGATGTGATTGAAGATACGATATCTGTATCCATATCAAGCACGCCGTTCTTTGCACGCTGCTCTTTGAAGAGTTCCTGCAACTTGCCCCAGAGCTTGTCTGTAGCTTCAGTTGTTCCTTCAAGGAATGATTCATCGCCATCATAAGGTGTGTAGTTGTTCTGAATGAAGTCACGTACGTTTACTTCTTCTTTCCAGAGACGACCCTGGAATGAATTCCACTGTTCACGAGTTTCCATAACAAAATACCTCCGTTTTAAATTCTTTTTTTACTGTCTCTTTTTCGACAGATTATTCAGTTCATTTTTAAAAACATTTGAAATGTTTTCTTGTTGTATCTTGATTATATACTAACCAAAAAATAAAGCGGTAACAATTGTTACCACTTTATAAAAATATTAAAAAATTTTAAAAAATTGTTTCAGACCATTTCCAGGGCTTCTCTGTCCAGGATTTTAATCCTGTCTTTTGTTACCTCGATGAGACCGTCTTTCTGCATTTTCATCAGTTCCCTTGAAAGGGACGGTCTGGTGGTTCCAAGGTAGGATGCAAGCTGCTCCCGGTTCATGAAAAGCCTTACCTCCCCCTTCTGTTCTTCGATAAAGATCCAGATTGCGATTCTCTCCCGAAGATTATTATTACTCAGCAGATGCGCCTTACGGGTAAGGGTATAGCTTCTGTAGGAAAGAATCTGCAGCATATTCTTTGTGACATTCTGGTGGCATTTGCAGGCCTTGCTGCAGAAACCGTAAAAGAAGTCAAAAGGTATCTGAAGAAGTTCCACATCGGTGGCTGCCTTCGCGTCGAACCAGTATTCGTCCATCTTATTGTTAAAGAAAATGACGCCCAGAATCTGCCCCTCATGAACTTCCAGAATCACATCTTGCTTTCCGGAAGAATAATCCTTAAGCATTACCACCGAGCCTGAAAGAAGGATATAGGTATAGTTCGGTTTTTTGTCGTGCCTGAATATGTACTGCCCTTCCTTGTATTTTTTAATAAAGGCACCTGAGCAGTTTACAAGCTGCTGAATCTCCTGGTCGGAGATATCCTTAAAAAGTTCCAGTTCGTTTAATTTCAAAGACATACGACCCTCCGATTAAACTCTGAAAACCCCGGGGTTGTGACCCCGTATAACCATTCTGATCAGTATCCGAAAGTTCCGTCAATGGATTCGTCGTTTACGATCCAGTCATTAACATCGATTACTCTGTAGCTATCCATGGTATCGCGGATGTAAACTTTTTCGATTCCCGCATTTATTATCATGCGCTTGCACATAGAACAGCTGTTGGAGTTTTCTATAAATTCGCCGCTGTTCACTTCCCTGCCGGAAAGATACATGGAAGCACCTATCATCTTGTCTCTTTCGGCGGATATTATGGCATTTGCCTCCGCATGAACGCTTCTGCAGAGTTCATAACGCTCGCCTCTCGGCGCTTTCATTTTCTTTCTAATGCAGAAGTTTAAGTCCGTGCAGTTTTTCCTGCCTCTGGGGGCTCCCACATAGCCTGTGGAAATCACTTCGTCATTCTTTACGATAACCGCACCGTAACGTCGGCGCAGACATGTGCTTCTGTTTGATACAACATCCGCAAGATCAAGATAGTAATTGATTTTGTCTCTTCTTTCCATTTTGGCCTCTTTGTTTACAGTGTGATATCAAGTTCCACCGGACAATGGTCGGAACCGAATACATCCTTATGGATTATGAATTCCTTAATGTTTTCCTTAACAGAATCTGAAACCACGAAATAGTCTATGCGCCAGCCCACATCCTTGGCTCTGGCATTCATTCTGTAACTCCACCATGTATAGGCTCCCGCTTTATCAGGATACAGATAGCGGAATGCGTCGGTAAATCCCGCATTCAGGAGTTCCGTAAACTTGCCTCTCTCCTCATCGGAGAAGCCGGCGTTGCCACGGTTGGTCTTGGGATTCTTAAGGTCGATTTCTTCATGGGCAACATTTAAGTCTCCGCAGAAAACCACAGGTTTCTTCTTAGCAAGTCCTGCGGCATATGCCCTGAAATCATCTTCCCAACTCATTCTGTAATCGATTCTTTTCAGTTCGTTCTGAGCATTGGGAACATAGCCCCCGATGAAATAGAAGTTTTCAAACTCAAGGGTGATAAGTCTTCCTTCGTGGTCATGCTCATCGATTCCCATACCGAAAAAAACACTAAGAGGTTTTTCTTTTGTAAAAACAGCCGTACCTGAATAGCCTTTTTTGTCCGCATAGTTCCAGTAGTCGTAATAACCGGCGGTATCCAGTTCAATCTGGCCTTCCTGAAGTTTGGTTTCCTGCAGGGCAAATATGTCAGCATCCACGCTTCTGAAGAAGTCCATGAAGCCTTTTCCCACTGCAGCCCGCAGGCCGTTTACATTCCATGATACAAGTTTTAAATCTTTCATAGTTTCATTCTCCGTTATGGATTATTCTCCTATTTCGGTTATGGTTCCGCCGGCAACCACCACATCGCCGTCGTAAAGAACCACCGCCTGTCCTCTTGTAATGGCACGGACAGGTTCATCGAAAACCACATGAAGACGGCCGTCTTTTATTTCTGCCACAGCCCACTCTTCATTGTGGCGGTACCTTACCTTGGCTTTAAGCCGTACAGGCTCATCAATGCTTTCCCATGAAACCATGTTGACTTCATCTGCCCAGAGTTCCCGCTTGAAAAGGTCTTCATTTCTTCCGAGTATAACTCTGTTATTCGGAATATCCAAAGCGGTGACATAGGCCGGTTCCTTAAGAGAAAGACCCAGACCTTTTCTCTGGCCGATGGTATAGCCGATTATGCCTTTGTGCTGCCCCATAACGGATCCCGCAAGGTTCACAAAATCTCCGGGAGGATAATCCTTTCCTGTTCTTTGTTTAATAAAGTCCGTGTAGCTGCCTTCTTTAACAAAGCACAGGTCTTCGCTGTCCTTCTTTTCAGCGGTTATAAAACCGCACTCTCCCGCGATTTTTCTGGCATCTGCCTTTTTCATGTCACCGAGAGGGAAACGGGTCTTTGAAAGCATGTCCTGACTTAGAAGGTAAAGAACATAACTCTGGTCCTTGGTATCGTCAAGCGCTTTCATTAACTGCCATCTGCCGCGTTTTTCATCGTAATGATTTCTGGCATAATGGCCTGTTACTATTATCTCACACCCAAGCTCGCAGGCGTGGGTAAGAAGCTTGTCAAATTTCAGATAGCGGTTGCATCTTATGCATGGATTGGGTGTCATTCCGTTTTCGTAGCGATATACGAAATCGTCCAGAACTTTCTCCTTAAAACGTTCGGAAAAGTCTATCACCTCATAGGGCATACCGAGGCCCTCCGCAACGGACCTGGCATCGTTTATATCGTCCATGCTGCAGCAGGAATGGGACCTGGAAAGGGTGGCATCTGCCGAATCAAAAAGTTTCATGGTAACGCCGTAACATTCGTACCCTTCTTTAATTGTCAGATATCCTGCCACGCTGGAGTCCACGCCTCCGCTCATGGCAATAAGAGCTTTTTTCATAATAATAATTCTACTCCACACTCTTAAGAGAATCAATCATGTCAATCTTCTTTATAACCTTGCTCATGTACAGGTTTACAAGGATTGAAAATCCCATGGTGATCAAAGCGGCATAAAGATAACTTAAATTGCTGATGCGCCTGCCGAACATCATAAGGTCCACTTCAACCGTGGTAACGGTAAACCTGTGAAGCACGGTGCCGGCGAAAAAGCCCAGCAGGATTCCGATAAACGTCAGTATTATATTCTCCCTGAATACATACATGGACACTTCGTTATCGTAATATCCGAGGACCTTAAGGGTGGCCAGTTCGCGCTTGCGCTCGGTTATGTTTATGCTGTTTAAGTTATATATGACAACAAAGGCAAGCAGTCCGGCAGATACTATCAGTATCCACATAATGTTATTCAAAACTCCCAGCATGTCATCGATATTCTTTTCAAGATCCGTTACTGATGAGAATCCGCTGCAGCCCGGCATTTTAAGGATATCCGTTTCCATTTTCTTCTCTTCGGATTCGCTTACGCCGTCGTATTTAAGCAGTATGCTGGTGGGCACAGGCTTTTTGCCGTAAAGCTTTTCGTAGGTTCCCGCGGAAATAAACAGATAGTGCTGAATATAGTTTTCTACGATGTTTGTCACCTTTACTTTTACGCCGTCGGTAACATCTTCGCTGATGGAAACATAGTCGCCGACCTTAAGTCCCAGCATGTCTGCGGTCTTTTCGGAAATAACCGCACCCTCTTCGGGGAAGTCGTAGACTTCGCCTGTTTTACGGTTTCTCAGCGTCAGGAAATCACCGATGTTTTCGCTTTCCATCGGCACATATAAAACGGACTCTATGTCCTTGTCCTCAAAGCCGAGGCTTACTCTTTTGGTTATGACTTCGGCGTACTCATCTATCCCTTCGTAGGAATCAATGAGGCTTACCAGATTGCGCCTTACTTCATCATCTGCCTCGGCATCTATGGTTACCGTTGCGGAGGATGTAAAGATGTTAATGAACTGATTCTTGGCTACAACCGTAATGGAATCAATCAGTCCGAGCCCCACGAGTATAAGGCCCATGCATCCGCCGACGCCTATTACAGTCATAATAAATCGCTTTTTGTATCTTGCAAGATTTCGCAAGGTGGCCTTCCAGCCGAAACTCATTTTCTTCCAAAACGAGCCTGTCTTCTCCAGCAGGACTCTTCGCCCGTTCTTCGGAGCCTCGGGGCGCATCAGTTCGGCAGCGCCGGACCTTAACTGCATACCGCAGGCCGAAAGAGTTGCCAGTCCCGTACATAAAGCAGCCGCAATTATCGCCAGAGCCGCCTGATCCCAGTTTATGGGAGTCAGGAATACATTCAGCCCTCTGTAAAGTATAGCATAGGTCCTGGAGATGATGTAAGGCAGCAGCCACTCGCCCAAAGCAATTCCTATTACGGAACCGGTAAGAGTGGCCAGCATGGCATATGCCAGGTATCTGCCGGCTATGGCGCGGTTGCCGTAGCCCAGAGCCTTAAGGGTTCCGATCTGAGACCTCTGCTCCTCCACCATTCTGGTCATGGCAGTGAGGCTGACAAGGGCAGCCACCAGAAAGAACATTACAGGGAAAACTCTGCCTATGCTCTTCATGCGCTCGGCATCTGCCTCGTGAGTCACATAGCTTTCTATGGTATTTCTGTCCAGAACGTAAAGAGTCGGTGCCTCTGTTTTTTCAAGTTCTTCTTCTTTTTCATCAAGAAGGGCAGATGCCTCCCCCGGATCGATGAATTCCTTTACAAAGTCCTCTCCGTATTCATCGATGGCCTCCGAAAGACGGTTTCTGTATTCTTCTATTTTGGCCTTTCCCTGAATCTTAACTTCCGAAAGACGTCTTCCGCACATTTCCTCAGAAAGGCTCTCTATTTTCTTTTTGACTTCGTTAATCTTCTCAGCGTACTCATCTGAAAAAGAATTCTCCTCCTTGGCGCCGGAAACCTTAACCAGCACTTCGTTATAGACTTCGGTGTTGAACACGCTGTCAAAGACAACAATAAAGGAGTCCAGGGACCCGTCACCTATCTTTGTGGTGCCTCTTGTAAGGCCCATATAATTCGGCAGATAGGTTTTGCCGACTATTGTAAACTCAGTGGTGCTTAAGGTCTCGGAGAGCCTTGTGGTTCCCGAAACCAAAGCGCTGATATCATCTTCATCTTCATTTCCCGAGGAAAGCTTTATAACATCACCTATCTCAAGATCGTCTCTGGCCATGCTGCCCGCATCAAAAAGACATTCGTTTTCATTCTCGGGCATTCTGCCTTCGGTAAGTACCGGGGTGTTAATGCCCTCGGTAAGTCCGATGACTTTCATTACAAGCTGGCTTTCCTTTGTATCGCACATAACATCCACAGTGTGAAGTCCCACTGCCGTATCCACTCCGGACACGTCACTTACGGCAGATACATCACTCTCCGTAAGTCCCAAAGTGCCTATTACTCTGATGTCCGTAAGATCGGCATCATCATAGTACTTGTCTGCGGAGTATTTCATGTCATAGCAGGTGGAGCGAAGTCCCGCAAAAAAAGCAGTTCCGAGCATAACAATAAAAACAATGGATATGAAGCGTCCCTTGTTTCTTGCTATTTCTCGGAAGAATTCTTTTCTAAGCGTGCTTTTTTTCATGTGCCTGATACTTTGGTTTGACTGTTTCGGCTACCATTCGATTTCTTCTATGGGTAGCGGATTCTCGTTAATTTCTACTTTGCTCACTTTTCCGTTCCGGATGTGAATTACTTTGTCGGCCATAGGTGTTATAGCCTGGTTATGGGTGATGACAATCACCGTCATTCCCTTGTTTCTGCAGGTGTCCATAAGGAGTTTTAATACCGCCTTGCCGGTCTGATAATCAAGGGCGCCCGTAGGCTCGTCGCAAAGCAGCAGTTTAGGATTCTTGGCAAGGGCTCTGGCTATGGCCACTCTCTGCTGTTCTCCGCCGGAAAGCTGGGCAGGGAAGTTATCCATTCTGTCCTCAAGACCCACTTCCTTAAGTATGGCTGCCGCATCCATGGGATCCGAGCAGATTTCAAGCGCCAGCTCCACATTCTCAAGAGCGGTAAGATTCTGCATCAGATTGTAAAACTGAAATACAAAGCCCACATCTTCTCTTCGATAGGCGACCTGCTTTTTTCCTTTGTAACTGCTGACCTCATTACCGTCAACGGTTACGGTTCCCGAAGTAAGACTGTCCATGCCTCCGAGAATGTTGAGCACAGTGGTTTTACCTGCACCGGAAGGGCCCACGATTACGGCAAATTCGCCCTTTTCGATTCCGAAATCAATTCCGTCACAGGCTTTTATTTTCACGTCACCCATATTATAAATTTTAGTCACGTTCTCAAGAGAAATGTAAGGCATGGTGTAAAACACTCCGTTTCTAACAAGTTCGCCCCGGTTTTGGCCGGGGCGAAGATTATTCTCAAGATTTAATCCAGATTATGCTGGATAATACTTGAATGTAAGTGAAATTGTATCAGCATTCTCAGGGAATGTGTATGCAGCAGATGGAACGTTAGTTGCATCATTCTCTTCCATGATAGGCCATGGTTTAGCTGTTTCAGCTGTTACGCCGTCAACAAGTCTGCCTTCTTCATTATTGTCATTGTGCTTGAAGATCTTAGAAGTGTCGGTTACCCAGTAATTGAAGAGGTTAACTCGTGTGCATGTGCCGTCATCGGATGTTGTATAGTAGTTGTTGCATGGATATGCTGTGTCGTTGATCTTGAACTCGGTGATTTCTACCTTGTAATCAGGGAAGTTAATTTCACCGTTGGCAATACCGAGAGCCATGAATACGCAGCCTGATGCGCCGCCTACTGCTGAGAGATCAAGAGATACAGTATATTCGCCTTCACCTTCGATGACAACATCGGTAGGAACAAGGCCTGAAGTAGCACTTGAAGGAGCATACTCGTCACCTACACTGTAAGATACTGTCCAGTCAGCGCTGTTGAACATGAGCCATGCTACGGAATCTTCTTCGTTTTCACGGATATCCTGAGGTGCGTTAGGATCTTCATGAGCACCTGCTACTACTTCAGCGATTGTTGCATCTGCTGCTGCAGCAAGATCTTCAGGAGTTGACTTCTGAGCATCAAGATAGAGCTGCTGAAGTTCTGCAAAACCTTCGTCTGTTGTCCAAGCAGCATTCTCTTTGCTGTAGTAGTTGTTGCAATCCCAAAGGTAAGGAGCATAACCGTACTTGTCGCAGTTAGCGAGGAAGCACTTGAAGTACTCATAGATACCACCCGGAGCCTTGTTCTCGTTGGCTGCAATTGCTTCATTGGCAACAGCATGCTCACCGATTACAACACCGTAACCTGCATCTGTGAACTTGGTCATCTTTGCAAGCTGCTCATTCATGTAAGTAACGTCGCTTTCGTTACCCCAGTAAGAAATGGAACCGCCGATGCAGTATGTTGAAGGATCATAGTAATGAACAGAAATAAGAAGTTTGCCTTCTACTGTATCTGTAGGCATTACATACTTGTCATCAATTGTCTGATCGATGTTTGTGTTGAATCCCGGAATAAGAAGGAAACGGTTCTTGTTGTATCCTTCACCGGCACGTACTGTATCAACGAACTTCTGAGTAACCTTTGTTACCATATCGTAGCATTCTTCTGTAGAAAGCTTACCAACAACACCGTTGATGGAATCGTTGAATCTTGTACCGAACTCTTCGTTTCCGCCTTCGAATACGAGGAATTCATCATAGTCTTTAAATCTTTCCGCAATCTGTGACCACATTGACTCATAGAGCTTGAACGCTTCTTCGGACTGATCCTCGGAACCGAACATTCCCCACCAGCCGCCGTCCCAGTGATCGTTGATCATAACGATGAGACCTGCGTCACGGCACCATCCCACAACTTCCTCAACTCTGTCAAGGAACTCAGGATTGATTGTGTAATCGCCTGTAGAAATGTTATCCATGTACTTTGTCCAGGCGACCGGAATTCTGATAGAATCGAAACCTGCTGTCTTTAAACCATCGATCATCTCTTTGGTTGTTACAGGCTGACCCCAAAGTGTTTCGGCTGCATTGATGCTGACTGTCTTAGTCATGTCAGATACAGCCAGGGCTGAGAAGTTTCTTTCTCCGCCGATTGACTCGAAAGTATTTCCGAGGTTTGTACCGTTACCCATAGCTGCGGCAAACTCGATAGAATTCATGCTTGCATAAGGTGATGCTGCGCTCTCTTCTTTCTTGTCCCCGTTGGAGTTGGTACCGTTTGCCTTGTCAGATTTCTTACCGCATGCGCAAAGGGAAAGAACCATTGCGAGTACGAGTGAAACGCTGAGAAGACTTCTAAAAAGTTTTTTCATACATACCTCCTGTATATTATATAGTTAATTACTATATTTTTCCGCCTGTGAACTGATAAGGGCCTGATCCTCGAAGTAATCGATCTTCATAGCGGCCTTTACCTCGCTGAGGGTCTGTCCGGCCTTGTTTCTTGCTGCTTCGGTGCCGGCCTTTAAGATATCATATACCCCATAGATATCTTTTTCATACTCAGCTCTCTTTTTACGTAAAGGTTCAAGTTCTTCCTGAATAACATTGTTAAGGAATTTCTTGATCTTTACATCGCCTAAGCCACCCTTTTTGTAATGCTCCTTAAGTTCCTCAAGTCCGGCATACTCCGGCAGATACTCTGCGAAGTGTTCGGGTCTCGAAAAAGCATCAAGATAGGTGAATACGGCATTGCCTTCAACATGACCCGGATCGGTGATGTTAATGTGAGTCGGATCCGTGTACATGCCCATTATTTTCTTTTTAACATCGGCTGCGTCGTCCGCAAGGTAGATGCAATTGCCGAGAGACTTGCTCATTTTGGCCTTTCCGTCGGTGCCCGGAAGTCTCATGCAGGCTTCGGACTGAGGAAGAAGCGCATCGGGCTCGACCAAAACTTCCGCATTGTAGGTCTGGTTGAATTTTCTTACGATTTCCCTTGTCTGCTCGATCATAGGAAGCTGATCCTCGCCTACCGGAACCACATTGGCCTTAAAGGCTGTGATATCCGCTGCCTGGGAAATCGGATAAGTGAAGAATCCTACCGGAATACTGGTTTCAAAGTTACGCATCTGGATTTCGCTCTTAACCGTAGGATTTCTCTGAAGTCTTGAAACGGTAACCAGGTTTGCATAATAGAATGTGAGTTCTGTCAGTTCCGGTATCTGTGACTGTATAAGTATGTGGCACTTATCAGGATCAAGTCCTGCGGAAAGATAATCAAGTGTCACTTCGATAATGTTCTGTCTTATTTTCTCCGGATTGTCAAAGTTATCCGTGAGTGCCTGCGCGTCGGCTACCATAATGTAAATTTCATCAAATTTACCGGTGTTCTGGAGTTCGACACGTCTTCTTAAGGAGCCTACATAGTGTCCGACATGAAGTCTTCCCGTCGGTCTGTCTCCTGTTAAAATAATATTACTCATCGTACCCTCATTTCTCTTTTATGGCGATTTTAGCCATCGTCTTATTTTGGCACAATAAGTGTATTTTTTCAAGTACTAAATGCATAACGATAATCTTTGAAAATGTGCTGTTTCTCTTCTAAAAACACAAGAAAAAGCAGGACCCGTAAAGAATCCTGCTTTATATACTCTATTAAACTCTCGTTTTGATATTCAAGTAACTTACATAACATCGGTAGGTTCTTCGATTTTGCCGAGCATTACTTCAAGGTTTCCGTTTCTTACCCTGATCTCGTCCATGAATTTCTTCTTGTCGGCATCGTTCTTAAGAACCACTTCGTACTTAAGTTTGTACATGCTTCCCATGTTGGTTGTTCTGATCTTTGTAAGTTCGGCACTTTCGGTATAGGTCTTGAAAATGCTGTCGAAAACTTCTTCAAAATCCAGATTCTCGGGGATCACTACCATGAGTTCCTTGGCCGGTGAAGCCTTCTTTCCGAAGCCCACTGTCTGGTAAATAATACTTAAAACGCCTACGATTGCCGTAAACAAAAGGGCAATTCCGACGTAACCTGTTCCGCAGGCAAGACCTGTAACCATCGCAAAGAAAATACTGCTGATTTCTTTACCGGTACCGGGCTGTGAACGGAATCTGGTAAGTGAAAAGGCACCTGCCACCGCAATACCCGTTCCGACGCTTCCGTTAACAAGAAGGATGATAACTGCGATCATCATGGGAAGAAGTGCAAGGGTGATTGCGAAGCTCTGGGAGCATTTGGTTTTATACATGTGAACAAGAGCAATGACAAAACCGAAAGCCGCAGCAGCAAGAAGGCAGATAAGAAAACTCTTAGCTGTGAGTGTTGTTCCGAGAACGGATGCAAATAACTTTGTCATGATACTCTCCTTTACATTGCATAGCCGACATGAAGTCCGGACACGATTTTATATGCTTCGCCGTACTTGGAGAAGGAGGTAGGATAAATCCTGTATTTTTCCATTACCCTCACCATGTCTATCGGCAGATAGCCCGGGACTTTTATTTCCATTAAGACACTTCCTTCAGGAAGAAGTTTCCTTCCGTAGGATCCGGATGTAAGGTTCACGTCCTTGTTTCTGAAAGTTATGTCTCTGTCAAAAGTGATACGTATATTGGGGTCTTCTTTGTGAACCTTAGCCACCCTATTGTAACTTAAATACATGGCCGGCACAAGCCTTCCGTAGAATTTTACAAACCATGCCAGTTCTTTCTTTATCTGGGAGTCTTTTTCGGAAACAGCCGCCTTTTCTTCCACCATTTTCCGGGCCGTCTTAAGGTTCATTGTTTCACGCCTTTTGTATACTATACCTTCGTATTTCTTTTTAACTTCAAGAAATGCGGTTCCTGTTTCATCAATTTCGTTATAGGCTCTGAGCCTTAATTTTTCTTTGTAA